>DVIZ01000021.1 GCA_018710905.1 Candidatus Scybalomonas excrementigallinarum
AATATTGCAAAGAAAAAAAGTAAAAGCGTTTTAAATGAGCCTTTTGTTTATTATAGCGAAGAATTAAAAGAGAAAGAAGTAAAACAAAATAAGTTAAATGATGGTATTAAAGAAGGAATTAAAAAGAAGGAATTTAAAGCTTGGTTTCAGCCAAAGTTTGATCCTCATACGCGAGAGCTTGTAGGAGCAGAAGCATTGGCAAGATGGTATAAAGAAGATGGCAAAATTTTATCACCGTTTTATTTCGTGGAATTTTGTGAGAAAGTAGGTTTAATTCAAAACATTGATCTTCTAATTATTGAAGATGTGTGCAAACAATTTCAAAAGTGGAGAGAACAAGGATTGCCTTGTTTTCCTATTTCTGTAAACCTTTCTCGGGCATATTTAAATAGTGTAGACTCGATTTATCATTTAAAAGAGATTTTGGATCAGTATGGAATTGAAAGTGAGTACATACAGTTAGAAATAACGGAAAGCGCTATTGTTGATAGTGAAAAAGAGCTTGGCAATATTATTGATACGATGCATAAGTTAGGGTTTACGGTATTATTAGATGATTTTGGGGTTGGATATTCTTCTTTAATTTCAATTAACAATTTAAATTTTGATATATTAAAAATTGATAAGTCCTTTGTCGATGCTATCGGAACGGAAAAAGGTGATTATATTGTTAAATATACGATAGACTTAGGAAAAAAATTAGGAATGGATATTACAGTAGAAGGAGTAGAAACCCAAGAAGAATATGATTTCTTGAAAGAACAAGAATGTGATATGATACAAGGATATTATTTTTGTAAGCCTATGACAAGCGAAGACTTTACAGAAATGTTAAAAAAAGTAAAAAGATAAAAAATATAATAGAAAAAAAGAATAAGAAAAAGGTTCAGGAAAAATAATTTACCTGAACCTTTTTTTGCGTTCAATGTTTTTGTAAGTCTTGCATAGCGTTTTGAATCAGATTAAAAGTAAGCTTTGCCATTTCTTCAGGGGATTCTTTTGCTCCATCTTTAAGCCAAGTTTTAATAATTCCAACACACCCTGTTAAACAAAAAGAATAATAGTAAGGGAGATTCATCCGATTAGAAATGCTACTGGATTGAAACATTTTCATATATTGATCCGAAATAATTTGTTCAATCTGATGAACAAATGCAATATCGCCATTTGGTCCAAGTAAAGCAGAACAAAGATCGGCGTTCTCGGCTAAAATAGTAAAGATATCTTGAATAAAGTAAAAGTTTGTTTCTTGAAGTGGATTGAGAGGATGGGTATGAATAATATCCATAATCTGATTTAATAAATCCTCTTCTAGTGTATCTAACATTTGGTTAATATCTGTGTAGTGTAAATAAAAGGTAGAGCGGTTAATGTCCACTTCGTCCACTAATTCCTTTACGGTAATCTCCTTTACACTTTTTTGTCTCATTAATTTGGTGAGACCAGCTCGTAATTGTGCTTTTGTTTTTCGAATTCTTCGATCGATTTTTTCACCCATAGCAACTCCTCCATTTATTTTTATTTCTGTTTTTATTGTGTATTCCGATTTTTTACAAAAATATTAAAAAAATATAAAAATCAACACAAAGTATAAAAAGTGTACAGTAACCATCAAAAGATAGGTTAATTGATGGTTGTAAAATATACTTTCCTTTAGTATAATGCAAAAGATGAAAAAAATCAACACGATATCTATTAATCAATAATAAGATGTTAATAGATATATGGTTTATTAATATAAACTGTGTTGTTTATGAAAACTAAATATGGAGACGAAAAAGGAGGACTTATCATGCTAAAAAAAGAATGGAAAGCACTTTTGAGTAACAAAATGCTTCTATTAGTTATTGTAGCAGTCATTGCAATTCCAACGATTTATACGACACTTTTTCTTGGTTCCATGTGGGATCCATATGGAAATGTTGACAAACTTCCAGTAGCAGTTGTCAATGAAGATAAAGAAGTAACGTATGAAGGAAAAACGTTAAGCGTTGGAAAAGAGTTAGTTGATAATTTAAAGGAAAATGATTCTTTAAATTTCCAATTTGTCAATCAAGAAGAGGCAGAGCAAGGGTTAAGAGATGGTGACTATTATATGGTCATTACGATTCCAGAAAATTTTTCCCATAATGCTTCTACTTTAACCGATAAGAAACCTGAAAAGATGGAACTTTCTTATCAGACGAATCCGGGAACTAACTATATTGCGTCAAAGATGAGTGAATCTGCTATGGAAAAAATCAAGGGAGAAGTTTCTAAGGAAGTTACAAAAACTTATACAGAAACAGTCTTTGATCAGTTAAAAGAAGTTGGAGATGGTATGCAAGAAGCAGCAGATGGTTCTGATGAATTAAAGGATGGAATCAAATCTGCAAAAAAAGGAAACGATACGATTAATAAAAATCTTCAATTATTAGCGGATAGTACATTAACGTTTAAAGAAGGTAGCGAAACATTAGAAGTTGGATTAGAACAATATGTAGATGGTGTCAATACGGTCGATAATGGAGTTCAACAGCTATCAAAAGGAGTCTCAGAACTTTCTAGTCAAGTGTCTGCTGGAGCGAAAGAATTAGCAAAGGGCGAAAAGACATTTAAAGAAGGAATGAAAGCCTATGGAGATGGTGTAAGTCAAGCAGCAGCTGGAGCGAAAGAGTTAACAAAAAATAGTTCCAATCTAAAAGCTGGGGCAAAACAAGTGGCTGATGGGGCTTCTCAGTTAAAAGCTGGCGGTGATGCTTTAACAAAAGGGTTAGAGACAATGTCTTCAAAAGTCACATTAGATGAAAATACACAGGCACAGGTAAAAGCACTTGTGGAAGGGCTTCCTAAAATAAATGAAGCGATTCAAACATTAAATCAAGCGTTAAATAGTGCGGATACTTCTATGAGTCAAGAAGAAATGTTAGCGATGCTAGGAACGTTAAAACAACAAGTAGCAGGGTTAGCACAACAGTCAAATACCGCTTTAGTTGGTGGAGCACAAATGATTGACACAATGTCAAAAGGACTCACTGCGGTAAAACAAGGGCTTGATAGCGAAGAAGGATTAATCGCTGGTTCCAAACAACTTTCAGCAGGTCTTACAAGTCTTGAAACAGGTGTGAATGGTGAAAATGGATTATACAAAGGAATTGAAGCCTATACAGCCGGAGTAAAACAAGTAAGTGATGGTCTTGCCACATTAGATAGCAATACAAAAGCCATTACTTCAGGAGCAGATGCATTAGCAAATGGAGCGGATGCGTTAGCAAAAGGAATTAACGATGGAACAAAACAGTTATCTTCAGGAGCAAATGCTTTATTAGCTGGTATGGGAGAACTCACAAGTAACAATGCTACTTTGTTAGATGGAACAAAACAGTTAAGCGATGGCGCAAAACAGATTAGCGATGGAGCTTCCAAATTAAAAGATGGTAGCGATGAGCTAGGGGAAGGTTTTGTGAAATTAAAAGATGGAGCAAAAGAATTGACCGATAAACTTGGCGATGGAGCAAAGGAAATCAAAGATACCAATACAAACGAGTCTGTTGTCAATATGTTCTCATCTCCAGTTACGATAAAGGAAACTCAAGTAACAAAAGTGGAAAACAATGGTCATGCTATGGCACCATATATGATGTCTGTTGCCCTTTGGGTAGGTTGTATTGCATTTAGTTTAATGTATCCACTTACAAAAATCGAAGGTGAATTAAAATCTGGTTTTGGATGGTGGGCAAGTAAAGCGTCTGTTCTTTATCCTGTTGCAGCGATTCAAGCACTTGTTATGGTTGGATTATTGCACGTATTCAATGGATTTAGTCCAGTGGAAATGGGAAAAACATTAGCTTTCTCTGTATTGGCATCCGTAACCTTCATGGCGATTATGTATTTCTTTACAAATACGTTTGGTAAAGTTGGAAGTTTCTTAATGTTAGTGTTTATGGTGATTCAATTAGCAGGTTCTGTTGGAACGTATCCACTAGAAGTATCTGGTTCTTTTGTACCTTATCTTCATAGTTGGGTTCCATTTACTTATACGGTCGAAGCATTTAGAAGCACAATTTCAGGTGGAGAAAGTATTCGACATGCTTGTATTGTATTAGTGATTTGGCTCGTTGTATTTTCTGCTTTAACGATTGTAGAATTTATCATTCGAACAAAGAAAATAAAAGCAGGAAAACCAATGCTTGCTACTTGGTTAGAAGAAAAAGGGCTTGCATAAGAAAATAAAAACTAGAAAAATCAAATAGAGATTTATAAAAGCAATAAAAAAGGGAAGAACTTATCTTATATCTTATTGATATAGAGAGGTTCTTCTCTTTTTTGTATAAGCGATTATGCTAGGATCAAAGGAAAGTACTTGCATTTCTAGTTCATAGGAATAACGAATAGTAGAAATTTGTAAAAGATAGTTTCAATTATTTATGAAAGTGATAATAGCTGTTATGAAAAAGAAGAAGACACCGATAATAGTAATAAGGAATAGATACAAAATAAGAAAAAGGAGATACTTTATGAAAAAAAGAGAAAAGATATGGATTGGAGTGCTTGCTTTTTTAGATACAGGACTTTTATTGATTGTTTTATGTCTATTGTTACTTCTAAAAGGGGAGAGTGAAAGCGTATGGGAAAATAAGGAACAACAAGTTTTTATGGAGAAAAATCTCGAAAAAAACTTGGCAGCAAACAAAGAAACCGTTATGGCTACAATAATAAATAAAGAAGAAACAGATACAAAGAAAGCAAACGAGACGAAACAGAGCAAAGCAGAAGAGATAAAACAGCAAAAACAATTGATAAACAAACAAATAAAAACGATTCCAGATACGATCGTAAAAAAAGTATATGGAGATTTTGATGGAGATGGAACGTATGAGGCTTTTGTATTAGCTGGTTCCAAAGAGGAAAATGGCATTTATGGAAAGCTTTGGTTTGTAACAAAAGAAAATGCGATTTCTCTCAATGTGGGGCATACAGGAATGGAATTGTTAGAGCCAAAATTGCGTATCATAAAGGAAGGGAAAAAGTCATTTTTAATCTGCGATCAAAAAGAAGTAAAACATCTTTCTTCTACCGTATGGAAAGTCAATAAAAATATGCCTGAAAAAATTTTATGGGGTGGATATTTTAAAAAGGGAGAAAAAAATTATAGACTCATTTATTACACATACGATAGTGTTTGTGATATCTATGGTCGTTGGAGCGGTGAAACAAAGAAGAGCTATCTTTATTACTATGATAAAGAGAAAAATGCTTTTTTCGAATATGGCGGAAAGAAGATGAAAAGCCAACAGTTTTTCCAATATGAAGGAGCAAAAAAAGTATGGAATACGATAAGAAGTGAATTTCCAAATAGTAAAATCAATCTTTTCTCTTATAAAAATAAGAGGATTTGTATGAATTATCATTACAAACAAGCTGGAAAAACCTATTATCGCTATCACTTATTGAAAATTACTGGAAAAAAAGTAGAGAAAATTCAATCAGGAAAAGGATATTATTTATCTGCATTAAATGTGGATAAAGCAGTCTATGAATAAATGATGCCATAAGAAACTTTCTAATCATGGAAAAGAGAGCAGTTTATCCAAAAAAAGAGAGAAAAGAATGTTAAACTTCTAACGGATGTCCATTGACTTTTTAACAGTAATACGATATGATTTAAAAGAGAATTAAGAGAGCCACAAGATGTGGTATTAGACACAGATGAGGGCGATCTTCTTCTGTGTTTTTTTAAATGTATGAATAAAGGAGATAGGATAATGAGCAAAAAACCTACAGTATTATTAATTTTAGATGGATACGGTTTAAATGACAAAACAGATGGTAATGCAATTGCACAGGCAAACACTCCTGTTATGGATAAATTAATGAAAGAATATCCTTTTGTAAAAGGAAATGCAAGTGGAATGGCCGTTGGTCTTCCAGAAGGACAGATGGGGAACTCAGAAGTTGGACATCTTAACATGGGAGCAGGACGTATTGTATATCAGGAATTAACAAGAATTACAAAAGCGATTCAAGATGGTGATTTCTTTACAAATGAAGCGTTTGTAAAAGCGATTGCAAATTGTAAAGAAAACGGTTCTGATCTTCACTTATTTGGTTTATTATCAGATGGTGGTGTTCATAGCCATAATACTCATTTATATGGACTTCTTGAGTTAGCAAAAAAAGAAGGATTAACAAATGTATATGTACATGCCTTCTTAGATGGTCGTGATACAGCTCCAACATCTGGTAAAGGATTTTTAGAGCAATTACAAGCAAAAATGGATGAAATCGGTGTTGGTAAGATTGCTTCTATTGCAGGTCGTTATTATGCAATGGATCGTGACAACCGTTGGGATCGTGTAGAGAGAGCCTATAACGCATTAGTATTAGGCGAAGGCAACAAAGCGACAAATGCTATCGATGCAATTTCTGCTTCTTATGCAGAAGAAATCGTAGATGAGTTTGTTGTTCCAACTGTAATTGAAGAAGATGGAAAACCAGTTGCAACAGTGAAAGAAAATGATTCTGTTATTTTCTTCAACTTCCGTCCAGACCGTGCAAGAGAAATCACAAGGGCTATTTGTGATGATGGATTCACAGGATTTGAGAGAAAGAATGGTTTCTTCCCACTAACTTATGTAACATTTACAGAATATGATCCAACGATTCCAAATCATATTGTTGCATTCCATAAAGTAGAAATCAAAAACACATTTGGAGAATTTTTAGCACAACATCATATGAAACAGCTTCGTCTTGCGGAGACAGAAAAATATGCACACGTTACTTTCTTCTTTAATGGTGGCGTAGAAGAGCCAAATGAAGGAGAAGAAAGAAGTCTTGTAAAATCACCAGCAGTTGCAACGTATGACTTACAGCCAGAAATGAGCGCACCAGCAGTGGATGATAACTTAGTAGATGCGATTAAAGGTCAAAAATATGATGTGATTATTTGTAACTTTGCAAACCCAGATATGGTTGGTCACACAGGGGTACAAGAAGCTGCAATCAAAGCCATTGAAACAGTAGATGCTTGTATCGGAAAAGCGGTTGAGGCTATTAAAGAAGTGAATGGACAGATGTTCATCTGTGCCGACCATGGAAACGCAGAGCAATTAGTGGATTATGAAACAGGCGCACCATTTACAGCGCATACAACAAATCCAGTACCATTTATTCTTGTAAATGCGGATCCAGCTTATAAATTAAGAGAAAATGGTTGTTTAGCAGATATTGCTCCAACATTAATCGAATTAATGGGAATGGAGCAACCAGAAGATATGACAGGAAAATCTTTATTAGTAAAATAAAAGAAAAGTAATTAAGAAGTAATAAAAGGATAGGGAATGAAAGAGGGCACTATAATGATATAGTGTCCTCTCATGTTTCTATCCTAGATTTTAGAAGGGAAAGAAAACGATGAAACTCATTCTTTGGATTAGTTTATTTATTTGTAATATTATAATACCAGTTACGGCTATTGTTGGTGGCTATTGGTTTTTAAAAAAAGCACCAAGAGAAAATCATACATTCGGATACCGTTCTGCTTATGCATTAAAAAGCGAAGAAACATGGCGCTTTGCACAAGGATGTTTTGGAATTGTTTGGGAAATGATAGGGATTGGAACGTTATTACCGACGATCGCTTTATCTATATTCGCCTATTTTATGACAGCGAAACAGGCGTGTATTTTAACATTAGTTTTAGTGACGATTCAACTTGTTTTATTATGGAATTCGGGTGGATTTGTAGAACGATCTTTAAAATCTCATTTTGATGAGGAAGGGAAATTGAGAAAAAAAGAGGGGGAAAGAGCTAGTGGACGCAAGAGAACTAATTAAATTTATGTCTGTGGTAGAAAAATTAAAATGCAATACAAGACATTCGTGGACAAGTAGTTATCGGAAGGAAAGTGTTGCAGAACATAGTTTTCGTCTTGGGATTTTAGCGTATTTTATGAAAGATGAGTTTCCAGAAATTGATCATGCAAAGTTAATTTTAATGGCGTTATTTCATGATCTTGGGGAAGCGATAACAGGGGATATTCCAGCGTTTGTAAAAGGAGAAGGTGATGAAAAGGTGGAAGAAAATGCGATTCATAAACTTCTTTTATCCCTTCCAAATCCTTATCAAGAGGAGTTAATGGAATTGTTTCAAGAGATGAAGGAACAAAAAACGGTGGAGGCAAAGCTCTATAAATCTCTTGATAAACTAGAGACATTGTTACAGCATAATGAAGCGGATATTTCTACTTGGCTTCCACAAGAGTATGAGTTAAACCTCACATACGGAGAACCAAACGTTCGTTTTAGTTCCTATACTAATCAATTAAAAGAGGAAATCGACCGAGATTCCAACAGAAGAATTGTGGAAAGAAGGAAAGGATACATAGGAGAGAAATTTCATGTACAAGTAATAGAAGAACGAAACCATGGAGAAGTTTTCTTCCATGCTGAAAATTTGCCAGGTGTTGTTATAAAAAATACAAAGGGTGTGGAACGTTTACTCATGTACAAACAGCTTGAAAGAGAAGTACTTGGATATTTATGTTGGGAGTATGCTACGATAGGGAAAGGAAAAGAATCTTCCTCGTTTTATCAAGAAAGAAAAAATGAAATGCCACAAGTATTGTTTGAAGTCGTTGCAGTGGAAGAAAAGAAAAATGGAATACCGATTTGCTTTTCTTCTGAAAACGCTCCGTATACAAAAACAGAATATGAGCGATGGAAAGATATTTTATGGAAGTCTACGATGGATTTTCAATTATTGTATGAGGAAGTACAAAAAGTACAACCAATGGAGGAAAAAGAGAAACCAATAAGAAAAACAATACAAGAAAAAGCAGAAGAATATTATCAGCTAGCAAAAAGAGAGACAATAGCTTGTTTGAAAGCATTTGGGATCGAAGAAATCGATTCTTCTTTCTCTCTTATGGAAATACGAAAAATAGGACTTTCTTTTATCGAACAGCAAGAAGAATTTCTACAAAGAAAGATAGTAAGTTTTTCTATCGATAAAAGAGACGAAGGAGAAACTTGGACAATGCGTAAACTGATCCGAAGATTGTTAGAAATCGATCGTGTGCTTGCTCGTTCTTTCTATCATAGGATATCGGTTACGAAAGAAGAAAAGGAGAAGTGGAATCCATTTTGCTTTTTCTTTGAATAAATTATAGAAAATTGTTCATACTTCTAAAAAGAAGCACAGTGGAAAGCCAAGTGCGATATGGAGGTATAACAATGAAAGAAAATTGTGCAATTAAAGATATTCGAGGAAGAGAAGTGCTTGATTCGAGAGGAAATCCTACGGTAGAAGTTGATGTATTATTAGAATGTGGAGCATTTGGACGTGCGATTGTGCCATCAGGTGCATCTACAGGAAAATATGAAGCGGTAGAACTTCGTGATGGGGATAAGAGATACTTAGGATTAGGTGTTGAGACAGCGGTAAATCATGTTAATACAAGAATTGCAGATCGTTTAATCGGAACAAATGCCTTATTACAAAGACAAATTGATCAGATTTTAATTGAAGCGGATGGAACTCCAAATAAAGGGAGATTTGGTGCGAATGCAATTTTGGGAGTTTCTCTTGCAGTAGCAAAAGCAGCGGCTAATGCATTGCAGATTCCTTTATATCGCTATATTGGCGGAACAAATGCTCATGAGCTTCCTGTTCCAATGATGAATATATTAAATGGAGGGAAGCATGCGGATAATACCGTTGATTTACAGGAATTTATGATTGTTCCAGTGGGAACGGATAATTTTAAAGATGCTTTAGCCATGGGAGCTGAAATTTATCACCATCTAAAGAAAGTGTTGAAGGAAAAAGGTCTTTCAACGGCAGTAGGAGACGAAGGCGGATTTGCTCCAAATCTTGGAGATTCAAGAGAAGTGCTTCTGTTGCTTGTAGAAGCCATTGAAAAAGCTGGATATCGGGCTGGTGATGATGTAAAGATTGCGATTGATGCAGCTGCTTCTGAGCTTTATGATGAAGATAACGATCGTTACTATTTTGAAGGCGAAAGTAAAATGACAGGAAAAGAAGTCTATCGAAACGCGGAAGAAATGGTGCAGTATTACGAACGACTCGTGGAAGAGTTTCCTATCTTTTCGATTGAAGATGGATTAAGTGAAGATGATAAAAAAGGTTGGAAGATTTTAACCTATCGTTTAGGGAACAAGATTCAGTTAGTAGGAGATGACTTGTTTGTTACGAATGTTGAGAGATTAAAAGAAGGGATTGATACAGGAATTGCCAATTCGATTCTTATTAAGTTTAATCAGATTGGAACATTATCCGAAACACTTGATGCCATTCAGATGGCAAAAAATGCGGGGTATACCACAGTTATTTCTCATCGTTCTGGAGAAACAGAAGATGCTACCATCGCAGATCTTGCGGTAGCAGTGAATGCAGGACAGATTAAGACGGGAGCTCCATGCCGTTCGGATCGTACCGCTAAGTACAATCAATTGATGCGAATCGAGGAAGAATTACAGCGGGTTGCAAAATATGAGCTTTCCTTTTAAATAATGCAGGGATTCAATTAAGAGTTGCGAAAAAAAATACTTTATGATACAATATCCTCTAGGTATGTTTATAAATAGCATGAAACAGTAGGAGGTGTATGGAACGTGAGAGAACTCGTTACCGTTGTATTTATAATAATCGGACTTGCATTATCAATCGTGATTCTTATGCAAGAGGGTAAATCCGCAGGTCTTTCTGGTACCATCAATGGCATCGCAGACACATACTGGGGAAAAAACAAAGGTCGTTCAATGGAAGGTAAACTTGTAAAGGCAACTGCTATTTTAGCATTTTTATTTTTTGTTGTTGCGGCTGTGTTAAGCCTTTATCATTAGAAAACACCCTCGTTTGAGGGTGTTTTTTATTTCATAGGAAATACATTGTTACATTCATTTGTAAAAGTGCCATTTCCTATGAAATAAAAAAGCACTACGTGCGAACGATGCGCAGCTCGCAATGGGGAAAATTTTGCTTCGCAAATTGCTCGCGCGCGGCAAAGTGTGCATTGCTAGAAGTAACTTAAAGTCGCTAAGAGCGTGCAACGCACACTTTGTTCCTGTTATAGGAAATACCTCCCCGTTCATCTATTAGATGGTTTACGAAAAGAGTAATTTTTGATAAAATAAAGAATAAGAAATGTGATCTTTACTACAAGAAATTTGTAGTAAAAGAAAGAAGGTGCTTGATATGAGTGATAACAGCAAAGAATTACATGAACAGAGAAAGAAAACAGTTTTAGATTTTATTGGCGATGAGCAATATAAACCAATGAAATTAAAAGAAATGGCCTATTTTTTACAAGTAGAGCCATCCGAACGCCCTGCATTAAAGCGTATTTTAAAAGAATTAATGGAAGAAGGGTATATTGATTGCACTGCAAAAGGAAAATATGTAAAATTAGAACAAAAAGCAGTGGAGGGCACATTTGAAAGTACGACAAGAGGCTTTGGATTTGTTCGAGTAGAAGGAATGGAAGGGGATATTTTCATTCCAGCAGAACGAAGCAACGGAGCTTTATATGGAGATCGTGTGCTTGTATCTGTTGATGTAGAGGCAAGAGGAGATAAGAGACGAGAAGGCACTGTTTTAAAAGTATTAGAACGAGGGATGGAAGAAGTTGTCGGAACGTTTGAGAGAAGTAAAAACTTCGGATTTGTGATTCCAGACAATGCAAAGTATAGTAAAGATATTTTTATTCCAAAAGAATATTGTAAGCAATGTGTTACAGGACATAAAGTTGTTGTAAAGATTACGGATTTTGGTCAAGAAGGAAAAAATCCAGAAGGAAAAATAGTAGAAATTCTTGGACATATGGACGATCCAGGAGTGGATATTATGTCTATTATTAAGGCTTTTGGGCTTCCAATGGAATTTCCAAAAGGTGTGGAACATCAGTTAAAGACAATTCCTGAAGAAATTGATTCCAAAGAAAGTGCGGGACGCCTTGATTTACGACAGTTAAAGACCGTGACGATTGATGGGGAAGATGCAAAAGACCTAGATGATGCCATTACATTGGAAAAGGATGGGGAAGTGTATCGTCTTGGTGTTCATATTGCTGATGTATCCCATTATGTAAAAGAAGGAAGTCCTCTTGATGTGGAAGCGTTAAAAAGAGGAACGAGTGTTTATCTTGTAGATCGTGTGATACCAATGATTCCTCATCAGTTATCCAATGGGATTTGTTCTTTGAATCAAGGTACAGATCGATTGGCACTTAGTTGTATTATGGATATTGATGCCAAAGGAAAGGTTATCGATCATAAAATTGCAGAGACGGTTATTCATGTGGATCGTAGAATGACTTATACGGCTGTCAATGAAATTGTTACAAATAAAAATAAAGCGGTAATGGAAGAATATAAAGACTTTGTTCCAATGTTCTTATTGATGAAAGAATTAGCCGATATTTTAAGAGAAAAACGTCATCAAAGAGGTTCCATTGATTTTGATTTTCCAGAGTCTAAAATTATTTTGGATTCCAATGGAAGACCAATTGACATTAAACCGTATGAGCGAAATGCAGCGACAAAAATTATTGAAGATTTTATGTTAATTGCCAATGAGACGGTGGCAGAAGATTATTTTTGGCAGGAGATTCCATTTGTGTATCGTACGCATGAAAGCCCTGATCCAGAAAAAATTCAGAAGTTATCCATTTTTATTAACAATTTTGGATATTTTATTAAAAGTGGCCAAGATGTCATTCATCCAAAAGAAATTCAAAAGCTGTTAGATAAAATTGAAGGAACCAATGAAGAGGCATTGATTAGCCGTTTAACACTTCGTTCTATGAAACAGGCGAGATATACAACGGTAAATTCAGGTCATTTTGGACTTTCTACTAAGTATTATTGTCATTTCACATCTCCAATTCGTCGTTATCCAGATTTACAGATACACCGCATTATCAAAGAAAATCTTCACGGTCATATGACAGGTAAACGAATTAAACATTATGATGCTATTTTAAATAATGTGGCAGATCGTTCTAGCCAATGTGAGAGAAGAGCGGATGAAGCAGAACGAGAAGTGGATAAATTGAAAAAGGTTCAATATATGTCTGAACGTATTGGTCAGATTTATGATGGTGTTATTAGTAGTATCACTTCTTGGGGAATGTATGTGGAATTACCAAATACTGTGGAAGGAATGATTCATGTAACCGCTTTAGAGGATGATTATTATTACTACGATGAAGAAAGTTATATGATGATTGGAAAAGATACAGGAAGAGAATTTAAACTGGGACAGCAAGTGAAAATTAAAGTTGTAGCAACCGATCCGTTCCTTAGAACTATTGATTTTAAGTTGTATGAGCCAGAAGAAACGATTACTTTAGAATAAAGGAAAACTTGGGAAGGATAGGTGATACCGTTGGCGAAGGAAAAGGGAAGTCGTTTAATTGCGAATAACAAAAAAGCATATCATGATTATTTTATCGAGGATACTTTTGAGGCAGGAATTGCACTTCATGGAACAGAGGTGAAGTCATTGCGCCTTGGGCAGTGTAGTATTAAAGAGTCTTTTATCGGAATTGAAAAAGGAGAGGTGTATATTTACCATATGCACATTAATCCATATGAAAAAGGAAATATTTTTAATAAAGATCCATTGCGTACAAGAAAATTACTTCTTCATAAAAGCGAGATTAGTAAGTTAATTGGACAGCAGAAGCTAAAAGGATATACTATTGTTCCATTAAAAGTATATTTTAAAAATAGTCTTGTAAAAGTGGAAATTGGATTAGCTCGTGGTAAAAAATTATATGATAAACGAAATGATATCGCGAAAAAAGATCAAAAACGAGAAGCAGAACGAGAATTTAAAATTCGCAATTTAGGATAAATTTGAGATAGAATAAGAGAAAGCAAATGGATAAAATCTGCCATATACGATTTGTTATATGGCGGATTTTTTGAAATTTATGTGGAAGATAATAGTGAGAAACTAGGCTTGTATCAGTTTATGATGACTGACTGTAAACGCAAGAAATGGAATAAAAGTAAGGAAGAAAGGAAAGAATAGAATATGAGTGAAAAAAGAGAGCTTTATATTGGAGATTTTGTGACGCATTTTAAGAGAGAATTATTGACGAAGGAAGAATTAGAAAAAGAACCAACCAAATACTTTTATCGGATTGAAGGTTTTGCAACTCATTCCGAGACAAGAGAAAAGATGGTTGTCTATCGTGCTCTTTACGGAGATTTTGGATTATTTGTAAGACCATTTGCTATGTTTCAAAGTGAAGTAGATAAAGAAAAATATCCGCAAGTGAAAGCAAAGTATCGTTTTACTGTAACAAAACATGAAACAGCGTAAAATATTTGGAAAAATAAGGACATCATTCATCTGTTAAGATAAAAATTGATTTCTTCCTTGACAAATAAGTTTGTTTCGATTATGATAGAGAAGAAATAACTTAATAGCCTTATTAAGCCGAATTCGGGCTTGTACTGGTTTCGACGGGGGTTATGAAGTTGGAGCAGCCATTCGCAGACCAGGACTGCGTAATAACTTGGACTTAAATATAAACGCAGACGAAAATTTAGCGTACGCTGCTTAATTAATGCAGCTGTCAGCCTTAAGTCACTCACAGCTTAAGAATCTGGCATCAAACTATGTGGGACACTCATGTGCCTAAGCTTTGCGGTGCATGAAGTAATATGAAGCTACTGAAGTAAAAAGCCTGTCGCTGGGCGTTTTACGGAGGGAATGTAAAAATAGCGACTGTAATGGGAGATACTCGAATGGATTGGCTTTCGGACAGGGGTTCGATTCCCCTCAGGTCCATTAATAAATGGAAAATGAGAAAAGATGAAAATCGCCTAGACTCTTATATTTCAAGAGCTAAGGCGATTTTTTTTATTCTATAGGAAATTCCTCGCAAGCGAGTCATCCTATAGAATAAAAAAGCACTACGTGCAAACGATGCCCACGAACGTGAGAAATTCGCAAAGCGTATTTCTCACTGTATGCTTCGCAAACTGCTCGCGCGCGGCAAAGTGTACGTTGCTAGGAGTGACCGAAAGTCGCGAAGAGTGTTGGGCGTACACTTTGTCCTTTTTTAGTTTTTGGATACATAATCATTTTATGAGGCATATAATAGTAGTGGAGTATTTTAAAATACTTTTAAATCATGTTTTTCATTGTTTTACGAATAAATATTAGAGAGGGTATATGTATGGAGACATTTATGAATTACGTAAAGCCAGAATTGCTTATCGTGGCAATTGTCTTATATTTTATAGGTATATGGTTAAAACAGGCAAATTTTATCAAAGATAAATTGATTCCGCTTACACTAGGAGGGATAGGAATTGTGATCTGTGGTATCTGGGTATGTGCCACCGCGCAATTTTCAAGACCTCAAGATTTTGCAATGGCCATTTTTGCAGCATTCACACAGGGAGTGCTTGTTGCTGGAGCGAGTACTTATGTAAACCAGCTGATTAAGCAAGCCCAAAAAGAGGAATAGAACTATTAAAGTTTTTAAAAATAATCATTGACAAATCTATTATATGGTGTTATACTAAATATTAGTATTTTAAATGTTTAATTGGTTCACATATGTTGTAAATCATTTTCATTGAATGAATTACAGCATATGTGTTTTTTTATATGTATCTTTAATTTTTGTGGAAGGCATAGCAAAGGCAAAATGCTTTGGTGCATCCATGAACGTGAAAAACTCGCAAAGCGTATTTTCATAATTTTCATGTAAGTAGCCTCTCAACATTTAAAATAAAATAATATAATTGGAGGTATCTTTCATGAATAAAGGTACAGTAAAATGGTTTAACCAAGAAAAAGGATTTGGATTTATTACAAACGAAAGCAATGGAGAAGAATTATTTGTTCATTTCTCTGGAATCGCAGCAGAAGGTTTTAAATCATTAGAAGAAGGACAGAAAGTTCAATTCGACATTACAAGAGGCAATCGTGGTATGCAAGCTACGAATGTAGTAGCAGAATAATTAAAGATTCGTTAACTCCCATTAGAAAAGAAATTTTTTAATGGGAGTTTTTTATGTACTAGGAAATTTTTTATAAAGTACAATTTGTTCTATTGTAACAAATTATTTTTTGTGTTTAAAAAGTCTACTGTTGTTGACATTAACCGTTCTTGTATGTGTTTGCATGATAAGAAAGAATAAGAGAAAAAATAATGGAGATGACTATAAAAGTACATTTTAAAAATCAAGAGAGGTTAAAGTAATATGAGAAAAAAGACAGTCGTATTTGATTTTGATGGAGTTATTCACAGCTATACGAGTGGATGGAAGGGAGCTGGTATTGTAGAAGATCCCGTTGTGCCAGGAATACAATCTGTGATTAAAGAGCTAAGGGAAAAGAGATATGAAGTTGTTGTAGTATCCGCTCGATGTTCTAACGTAGAAGGAATGGATGCAGTAAAACAATATCTAGAGAAGAATGATATTATTGTGGATAGAGTAATGAAAGAAAAACCGCCAGCTATTTGCTATATCGATGATAGAGCTATTTGTTTTGATGGCAAGGCAGAAACTCTTATTGAAAAAATTAGAACATTTCGACCTTGGAATCGATAGATTTTCCCAGCCGTTTTTTTCAAAAATGCTAGAAATGGCATAAATACAAGGGTTTTGAATCAATACAAAAAAGTAGGTCAACGGCTGGTAAAAAATAAAGAAAAGGTTGAATTTTAAGGAAAAACGAGATATAATGGAAAACAAAAATGACGTAAATACGAGGGTTTAATAAGAACAGAAGTTGTATTGAAATTGGCTCTACGAATTAATGTTTTAATCGCTTCCTTGTTTAATAAGAACAGAAGTTGTATTGAAATAGAGAAAGAGCAAGAGCTACAAGAGAGAGAGCGTAGTTTAATAAGAACAGAAGTTGTATTGAAATCTGTTAATGGCACATACATCACAGGACTTGGCGAAAGGTTTAATAAGAACAGAAGTTGTATTGAAATCAGCTTGTAGGAATGAGTTCCGATGGTTCTATCAAAGGTTTAATAAGAACAGAAGTTGTATTGAAATAAAAGAGGGCGGATAGAACCGCCCTAGTTATTAATTTGTTTAATAAGAACAGAAGTTGTATTGAAATTGGCAGAGATAGAAAAACAGCAGCAAGAAGAAATGTTTAATAAGAACAGAAGTTGTATTGAAATAACATTAATGAACTTTGCGAAAAGTGTGGAAATTTGTTTAATAAGAACAGAAGTTGTATTGAAATAATCAATTCAAAGTCTACGGGAGTTGTAGTAGAGTTTAATAAGAACAGAAGTTGTATTGAAATGTGAGATAAATGATATTGAAAGAAATCTGCATGATGTTTAATAAGAACAGAAGTTGTATTGAAATTCCCCAGTTCTATACATTCAATTGGCTCTTCTGGTTTAATAAGAACAGAAGTTGTATTGAAATAAGGTTTATGGAAAGGAAAGAGAAATGTTAGATTTAGCGTTTAATAAGAACAGAAGTTGTATTGAAATTTAAATTAATAACTAGGGCGGTTCTATCCGCCCTGTTTAATAAGAACAGAAGTTGTATTGAAATATCTCAAATTAGCAGGATAATTAGAGGGTTTAGAGTTTAATAAGAACAGAAGTTGTATTGAAATGCCAGAGATTGAATTCATAGAAGTGGACAAGCTAGAGTTTAATAAGAACAGAAGTTGTATTGAAATTGGCAGAGATAGAAAAACAGCAAGAAGAAATAAAGTTTAATAAGAACAGAAGTTGTATTGAAATGCTTTTTCCGCCGTCATAATACGAATATCACAACCGTTTAATAAGAACAGAAGTTGTATTGAAATTAGCAATATTTTTGTATTGCCATTTAAGCTCTGCTCTGTTTAATAAGAACAGAAGTTGTATTGAAATGAAAATAGAAAAAAAGCTATTAGAGCAAGACTAAGTTTAATAAGAACAGAAGTTGTATTGAAATAATCTCTCTATTATTTGGTTGGAGAACCATGGAAAGGGTTTAATAAGAACAGAAGTTGTATTGAAATCAAAAATATTAACTGTATTAGCATAAAAGAGAAAGATTTAATAAGAACAGAAGTTGTATTGAAATCATTCCCCTCTAAATCATGTTCTGTGTTTGCCTGTGATTTAATAAGAACAGAAGTTGTATTGAAATGAAATCGCCGATCCAATAGTTCCCATAATAGAGTCGTATTTAATAAGAACAGAAGTTGTATTGAAATTGCTTGCTATCCAATCATCTGCTACAGAATTTCCTTATTTAATAAGAACAGAAGTTGTATTGAAATACATTCTTTTCCTCTGTTCTAGTTTTAAGATCTGGATTTAATAAGAACAGAAGTTGTATTGAAATATAGGCTCCATATAACTTAGAGCTGGCATTCTACATTTAATAAGAACAGAAGTTGTATTGAAATTGTCCTGTGTATGAAAAATAAATTTTTTCCATAATTGTTTAATAACAACAGAAGTTGTATCGAAAAATAATATCCTCTTTCCTAGAACTAAGGAGAATCGAACCCCTGTCCAATAAAAAAGACCATTGCAAAACGTGTTTTTCATCATTTTGCAATAGTCCATTTAAAATTGACTTTATTCACACTTAAAAAGCAGCTGTTTTAGGAATTTCTATTTTCTAATGAATTGTTTTAAAAAGAGAACAAAGTAATAAGGCATTTTTATGATTCTGATAGAAAAGTCGGAGGCTGTTGTTTAAAAAAGGTCTGTTCAAATTCTTCTAATGAGATTGGTCTGGAGAAGTAATAACCTTGTCCAATTGTACAACCAATTGACTTCATAAAAATTGCTTGTTCTTTTGTTTCAATTCCCTCCATAACTGTTTGTATCTTAAGTTCTTTCGCAAGAGAAATAAGTGACTTTAGAATCCAATTTCTCTTCTTGACATCTCCGCTATCACTTAGAAAAACTCGATCTAATTTTAATTCATCAATTGGAAAGTCTTTTAATGTGTTAAAGGAAGAATAACCGCTTCCAAAATCATCCATAGAAACTTCAAATCCTAACTGATGAAGTTGAATAATAATTTCATTCATTTCTGAGGTATTATCAAAAGCAGTGCCTTCTGTAACCTCTAAAATGATAAGAGAAGGATCGATTTGATATTTTTCTATAATAGATTGTAACTCATGTATGTAGTTTGGATGATAGAACAAAACGCGAGATTGATTTACCGAAATAGGAACAACAGGATAACCTGTGTCGATCCAAGTTCTAAGCGTTCTACAAATAATTTCTACCATATAGATATCCAACTTAGCAGAAAAACCATTCTTTTCAAAAAGAGGAATAAATTGATCAGGATAAACCATACTTCCATCTGGTCGAATCCAACGGACAAGAGCTTCAGCACTATGTAAGATTCCCGTTTTTAAATCGAACTTAGGCTGTAAGAAAGCCTTAAATTCTTGGTTAGAAAGAGCAAAATGCATGTTACTTTCAATTAAATGTCTCGTTGTTTCCTGTGCAAACATAGCGTCATTAAAAAAGACAAATGTGCTTTCATGTCCAACTTTTGCTTCTTTTAATGCAACCAAGGCGCGATCGGTAAATACATTAAAATTAACAGAATGACTATAGGCTTCTAAAATTTTAATTCCAAAATAGCAAATAATTTTATAGCCTTGTTCTTTTTTTAGAGGACAGTCTTCAATTTGTTCGATAATAGAACGTAAACGTTTTGTTATGATTTCTTTATCTTGTGTATGGAGCAATAATCCAAAATTATCGGCAGTATCTCGATAAAAGAGCTCATTAGCATTTAAATTACGATGTAGCGTATTTGCAATATGACAAAGAAGTTCATCGCCTTTCTCATAACCAAAAAGCTCATTGATAAATTGAAAACGTCTAATATTTAAAAGAATAAGAGAATAGTCCGTATTTTCGGATAGTAGTTGCATTGACTTTTCCTGAAATTTATTTTTATTATAACTTCCTGTTAGCGGGTCATAATATGCCAGCTGATAAATAGAATATTTTCTGTTTTGAATTACATGATAAATATTACGCAGTAAGAAAACAAAAAGTGCTATAATAATAATAATGAAAATACAAGCAGCTCGTACTAAATAAGAAAAATTTTCATTTAATTTCTTATATGGAACTGCATAAAAAAGGTGCCAATCATTGATATTAAGTGGCATTGTATTTACCCAGTATTTTTTATCATTCAATATATAGGTTGAAAAAAATTCTTTTTTTACCTGTAAACATTTCAAAAGATCTTTTTGAAGTGTTTTTTCAAATTCAATTTGATTGTTGCGTTCGATAGGTGAGGAAGAATCAAAAATTTTATTTTCTCCACGTACAACAACCTGCCCATTCGAATCTAAAATATGAAAATAATTTTGGGTGCTCGTATTAGCATTATCAGAAGAAAGTAAGTTAGAGAGGCGTTCCTCTGTATCACAAGCTAATAAAATTCCAGAGAGCTTGTCTGCATGATAAATCGGAACTGCATAGTAATAAAGAGTTCCTTCTTTTAAAAAATCAGTATTCGGCGAGGCAATAACTACCTCTCCTTTTTTTGCCTTATCAAAAAAATCTTGATTACGGATAGAAAGGGATTTTAATTTGGATGTATTCATATTAATAAAAAATCCCTTTCCATTACAATCAAATAATCCCATATGAGCAAACTGCGTATATTTATTTTCTTCTTTCAAAATTTTAGCAAGATCATCTGTAGAATAAGTAGTATCTTCACCAATGAAAACTGCAAGTGTTTTTAATGCTTGAACGTTGTTCGTTATTTGCATTGTAATTCTCGAAGAATATTGAGTCTCTGTTTCTCTTAAAAGTTGTTTTGTACTATCGATTTCCATTCTGTTTAATGTATGATAAACAAAGTATCCAGAAAATAGTAGGAGAATCGTAGTAATTCCTACAAAAAGAAAAAGATGAAGAAGATAGTTTCGTTCCCCATTTGAAATTTGAAAAAATTTAAATTTCTTCATCGGACTTCGTGTTGATTAATACCGATTCAATTTCTGCTATGTACATTGTGTGAAAGTCTTTTTCTTTATACCAGCGTTCTACCAAGGCTGAATCGAGGAAGGAAGATTCGTCGATTGGTTGTGCCACTAGTTTTTTACATAAAAAAACAGTATTGGCTTCTTTGAAGAAAGGAATATTTTCTTCTTTTTCAATTGTAAGATTCGAAAGTGTAATTTTATCTTCGGTACGTCCAGAAACGGTTCCTAAATAATTTAGTTGTTTTCGATAGGTTTCTGGGAGAACAGATAAAGAAAAATGGGAAGTTACATCCACAAATTCCTTTGTATAGCGTTGTGGACGAATAAAAATATAGGCCACTGGCTTGCCGAATAAAATACCAACACCTCCCCAAGAGGCAGTCATTGTATTTTGTTTTCCTTCATGTTCTGCTGTAATTAAAAACCATTCTTTTCCAATCATAGTAAATGGATTGAAAGAAAAATCGTTTATATTTTGTTTGACAAAGTTTGACATATAAAACCTCCACATAAAATAATTGTTTTTAAGCGCCTTCTAACTAGCCTATGAAATAAAAAAATATATATTACATTGCAATATATATTTTTGAATGATAGGTATAGCATTTATTATACGAGTTTCAAACATTAGTAGCAAGAGAAAATTAAAATTTTATTTACGGAACATGAATCAATTGGGTGAAATTATTTTATTTGGCGAAAACAAAAGTTAGGTGTAAAAATTTTAAAAACTTTTAAATTT
>DVIZ01000022.1 GCA_018710905.1 Candidatus Scybalomonas excrementigallinarum
TGTCTGTCATTCCACTTGTCACGCTTACGGTTTTTAAGCCAAAATATCTGTGCTGTCGTGTTTGGTGCAATATGTTTCATTGTCTTTTCGATACGCTTTTCTTGCTTACCATTTCCCATATCTTTAATGTACTGTTTTACTTCTTCATACTCATATCCCATTGCCGATTTATACAATGCGTTCTCTACTTCAAAATCAGCAACCTCCTTACCCTTTTTAACTGACTTACTTATATCACTATATTTATTCATCCATTCGTATAAAGTCTTAGGCACTATTCCCATATTATGAGAAATCTGTTCGTCTGATAAACCTTCCCTTGCCCAGCCCTCTATTAATGTAAGTCCTTCTGGTGTTAACCAATCAGCATATTTACCTTTTCTTCCCCTTCTTGTTTTCGGCTTTTCTTCTGCCATGTTAATTCCCCCTAATATAAAAATAAGAGGACTGTATTAAGCCCTCTATTTAGTTGTATTTAATTATGTTCTGTATAAGCACTGTAATTCCCTTTACTATCTATTACCTTAACTTTATATAAATGGTCTGTTACTGAATTAGTAAAGTAGTATAAGTTCTTCGCCAACTCGTCTAATTCAGTCAACGCTAAATTAATAATTAATGTTTCATAATATGGTTTAATGTTATCCAACTTCTTTATGTCATTACTTAAGCCGTTTTTAGCCGATACGTTAAATTTTATCGTAACAACTAATTTAATCGGTCTTAACGCTTTTAGATTAAATACTCTACCTAAAGTTACGGTTAATTTATTTTCCATTGTCTTAGTCCTTAATAAGTGACAGAAATTCATTTCTTGCTTGTGCTTCTGTCATAAAGACACCTTTTACTGCACTTGTAACGGTGTTAGCTTCTTTTTTCTTAACACCTCTACCACACATGCACATATGCTTAGCTTCAATCACTACCATAGCACCTTTAGGCTGTAGTACTTCTTCTATAGCGTCTGCAATTTGATTTGTTAATCGTTCTTGTACTTGGAAACGTTTTGCGTATCCGTCTGCCAATCTTCCGAACTTAGACAACCCTGTAATCTTTCCGTCAGGTATATATCCAATGTGCATTTTGCCATAAAAGGGTGCAAAGTGATGTTCACATAATGAATTAAACTCTATGTCTTTAACAATAACCAATTGGTCATGTTCTACATCAAACGTCTTTTTAAGATGTTCTTTTGGGTTTTCTCTATACCCCTCTGTATATTCGAGCATTGCTTTTGTAAATCTGAACGGTGTTTCTTCAAGTCCATTTCTCTCTGCGTCATCTCCACATAAATCAATCAGACTTTTTATACCGTCCATAGCTTCATACATTTTTTGTTGTTCTTCGCTAGTTAGATTGTAGTGTTTAATTTTGTCCTGTTGTTTATCCGTTAATCTATACACCACGAGCGTTCCCCCAAACTATCGCATGCAACTGCGGTAATGCTTGAACATCATTTAGTTCTTCATCATTCATCACTAAGTCCCATAATTCTTCTAGCTTGTCGATTAATTGTTTAGTGATGTCGTCGCTTGTATATGGTGTTGCGTTCCCTACAGATAGGTAATAAGGAATGTCATATCCTTTATCTTTATATCGCTTGAACAAGTCTTTAGCGTATCTTAAATCATCTTCATTAAAGTAGACAATCTTAATGCTAAAGTTTACATTTTCTGCGACTAATTTATCGACCATATCATCTAATGTTAAAAAGTTTGTTTTCATTAATGAGCTTGGTGGTTTAGGGCTGATTGTTAAATCATCAATCTTATAAAACCAATCCTGCCATATTGAGCCTTGTGTTTCTAAACCGACTTTTACACCGTTCTCATGACAGATGTCTATAAGTTGGCTCATTGACTCTTTTTGTAGTGCTGGGTTACCGCCAGATATTGTTAAATGTGAGAATGACTTGTCGCCAGCTGTTTCTTTGAGTTCATCAAATACTTCTTGTGGTGTTGCACGTTTCATATTATGTTTTTCTGAACCGTCCCACGTGTACTTAGTATCACACCAATCACAAGAATAGTCGCAACCATATGTGCGTAGAAACATTGTTTTCTTACCGATTACCATGCCTTCGCCTTGTATAGTTGGACCAAATACTTCTAGATAGTTAATTTTAGGTGTTCTTTTTTTCTTTTCCATTACTTACACTCCCTTATAGGTAGACCACGTTTTAGGTGTTTCTGACATACTGACTGATATTGTTTCTTCCCATTGTTCCTTGCAGAAATCGTATAAGTAAGCCGACATGTTTTCTGCTGTTGTGTAGAAATCAAACACATCATTTAAGTGTCTATGGTCTAGTTTATTATCAATAAAGTCTTTAAGTGGTTTTAAGTCGCCATAATCAACAACAAAACCATTATCATCTAACTTGTTACTACCGAGTACAACAACCACCTTATAATTATGACCGTGTAATCTTGCACATTGATGTCCGTCTGGTAGGTGTTCTAGTTGGTGGCTTGCACTGAAATGGAACTCTTTTTCTATAGTGTGTCTATAATTCACATGATTTTTATTAGAGTGCTTACTTTCGTAATTCATTAAGACACCTTCTTTAAGTTTTTGTATTCGTCAGATTGTAAATCTAAAGGGTATACGATATAAGGTGCTGGGTCGATATAACCTAACTTAGCGAATGAGTTTGCTCTATATATACAGCTTTCACACTTACCACAATGCTTATCTATATCTTTCTCATAGCATGAATATGTTTTGTCATAAGGTACGTTATATTCTTCGATACCTAATTTTATAATCTCGTCTTTATCCATATCTATCCAAGGTGACGATAATTCAACTTCTTTACCTTTTTCAGAAGCGGCATTTATTGCGACTTGTAATGTTTCCATCGCTTCTTTAGTTGTATCTGGGAAACCTTTTGCGTCCTCTTTATGATTTCCAATAACAACTTTATCCGCACCTATACTTTGTGCGTAAGCAGAAGCTATAGATAAGAAAACTGTATTTCTTAACGGTACGATGTAATAACTGTCGCCAGTTCTGTCATTCTCTTCCTCTTTTATATCCATATCTGTTAATGGACTTTTGAATACATCTTTTAATGAGTTTAAATCAATCGACTTATGTTCTTTTACTCCTGCTAACTCTAAAAGCATTTCAGCACATTCCAATTCATGTTGTGCTTTATGACCATAGTTAAGTGATAATGTATATAACTCATAACCCTCTTTTTTAGCTTTAAATAAAGCTGTACCGCTATCTATTCCACCACTTAACAATACAACGGCTTTTTTCATTCTTTTTCCTCCCACTTTAACACTTTTTCCTTGTTATGTTTCTCTAAGTAATTACCGAACTTTATCCATTCTCTACCAGCTACAGTATCTATCTTTTTGTATGCACCTTTTTTCATTCTTCTATTTTCAGGTTTATCTATTTTCTCTAGCTTTTTCTCTATCGGGTTCCACCTTACAAACGAAGCAAAACGACTACCCGATAACCAAGAAGTACTATCGACTGTATCGAAATTATAACGTTTCAATCCTTCAACAGAAGTGAAACCAAGCCCATGTATTTTAGTATTATACTGATGTGCAGTTTCTACAAACCACTGTAAATATTTATGATGTTTTTTACTATATCCAGTGCCAACCAAACCACCTATTGCGACATAGTCATATTCTTTACACATTTTTATGAAATAATCTTTGCCACGTTCTCTATGGAAAACTGGGATTGTTTTTTTGCCTGTACCTTCTTCTATACGTTTTCTGTATTCTTCTACTTTTTCAAGTCCAACAACTACGTCAATATCCATTTCAAAGAAATACTCAATATCCCATTTGTTTATAAAGTCGATATAATCATCTACATATTTTTCAAATTGGTTTGCCGATAAATTTTTATCAGTTTTTATTTTCTCCATATAGGTAAATGCACCGCTGTCTAATAGAAACATTTTGCATTTATTAGACTTTATATATCCCATAAACTTTTTTAAGTTCTCATTGTTTATAGACCTTAAATATTGAAAACTTTCTAAAACATAAGGTGGGTTAACTTCGTTAACTAAATCTAATCTAGACAACCAACTAGCTAAGAATAATCTTGTCATTCTGTGTCACCTATAAATCTGCCAATGTCTTTATATAAATCAGTGTCCTTATAAGTGCCTTCGTACTGTATTAATCTGTCATGTGCTTTGATTAATAGTTCTATAGCTAAATCATAGTCGCTATTTGTATCTTCGTTCTTGTTGTTACTTTCTTCTTGTTCTTCAAAAAATTCATCAATGTTAATATCATTCATCAAACTATCAATTTCATCTTCATTAAAGCCAGTAAGCATTAATTCGTTGCTGTCTAATTCAGATAATAATTCTTTTAACTTTTCGTCGTCCCAATTACCACTGATTTTATTCAATGCAATGTTTAACGCTTTTTCTTTTTCTTCACTCATTGATACGACTGATACATCAAATTCTGTATATCCTAAATCTTTAGCGACTTTTAACCTTTGATGTCCGCCTACCACATTACCTGTCTGCTCGTTGTATATAATCGGGTCAACTAAACCAAATTCTTCAATCGAGCGTTTTAATGATTGGTATTCTTCGTCATCTGTCTGCAACTCAATTCTTGGATTGTATTCAGCAGGTTTTAAATCGTCTATATGCTTCTTTTCAATCTTCATTTTCTAACTCCCTTCCATAATATAAAAACCCCACTCCCAATAGAAGCGGGGAACTTAGGAGATTACTCAAAAAGAGTATATAAGTCATGTATAACTTACACATCAATTATAACATTTTTAACAATATAAATAAACATAAAAAAAGAGATAGCGACCAATGCTATCTCTAAAAACATTTAAGGGCTGATGACATGCACTAACATGCGATAGATTAATTATAACACATTATTCTATGATTGTGACTTTAATTTCCGTTCGTTCTTCCACTCCATAATACTTATTTGCCTTTAGCTGTACAACTTGCTTATCGTCGATATACACCACTTTATTCATTGCGTCCATAACAGATTTAACTAAGTTATCTATATCTTTATGGACTGGATAAAGTACCTCATTATCAGTAATTTGTTTTAGTTTATATTTAGGTGTGCTTTTTGGTGGTTTAAAATAAAACGATACATCTAACTCTACTAGCTTATCAGTTGGCGTTAACATTTCCCGTTTCATTTTCGCTATCGCTTTTAATTTAATCGCCGTTTTGTAGTTTGTTGATTTCGCTGGATTGTATGTTCTGACTTTGCCATTATTTCTAACCGTTCTAGGTCTTGCCATTGGAACTGGTTGACCTTCTACTTCGAACTCAATCATTACATCACTTCTCAAATTTTATTTGGTCGATATACTCCGTCATTATGTCTTGTCTATTGAACTCATAGTAATCAAGTATCTGTAATATTTGTCTAATTATTTTTGGCTCGTTATATGCGTTGAAAGATAACTGTTTAATAACATCAAATATCTGCTTTTTTTCTGGTAGCATGTCACTATCTAATAAGTATCTTCCTAGTCCTAATGGCTCAATAATATCATTTAAAGCTAATCTACTAAATGACACTCTTAATGCTTGTACACCGTTAAACAGTATTTTAAGCCTGTCTGGCGTTTCTTTTGTGTCTGTATACCAAACATCTACACATTCATCTATCAGCTTGTGTATGGTTATAGAACGTTGAATAAGTAGCCTTTCCATTAAGTCTACTTGCTCTTTAGCTGTCATATCTTCTATATCATTTTCTTTCTTGTAATTCTCTAACTGTTCTTTTTCGTGTGCTTTGATAATGTTAATATCCTTTTCGTTTAATACCGTTTCTATTCTACCTCGCACTATAACCCTCCTAATTCGCTTTTTAAGCGTTTAAATCTTCTTCCTTGATAAATACACCATTAATCGTCTTACCGCCTTCTACACGGTCTTTAATCTCGTTATATGCCATATCTACACATTTGTTAATATCCATGCCTTCTTGCATTGCTAAAATTGTAATGACTACAAACATATCTCCAATAGCGTCTGCAAAATCACTTTTTCTATCTTTCAGTAAAGACTCGCACAACT
>DVIZ01000023.1 GCA_018710905.1 Candidatus Scybalomonas excrementigallinarum
ATTTTTTTGGTATTTTAACTATATTTTTTTATAGTATCATCTTATTCTTTTCTATTTTATAATATAACAGCCTATTTTCTTCTTATTTTTTAGGCAAATTATATGATTTGTTTTTGCACAAAATGGCTATCCAACAATTCCAATTATTTTTGGCTTTTCATTTTTATTGTTATAATTGTTATAACGGGAAACTATTAGGAAGACGAGAATAAATGATTTGAAATAAAAGACAATTGAAAATTTTAGATAAAATGGACATGCCCTTTCGTTTCTATCCAAGCAAACGGATCGAAAAAAAATACCAGACCTGAAACCTATGTCTAAGCCTGATATTTCTTACAAATGCGCCTTCAGGGGCTCGAACCCTGGACACCCTGATTAAGAGTCAGGTGCTCTACCAACTGAGCTAAAAGCGCGTATATGAAATTACTGCGTTTTCTTAACGCAAAAATTATTATATACTATTTGAAAAAAAAATGCAAGTATTTTTTTAGAATAAATTCATTTTCTCTTTCCTTTTCTACTCTTTTTCTGATAAAATTTTCCTTTTCTTCCTATCGACTATCTTATTCTATGACAGCAAAAGAGAGTTTTCTCCTCTCTTTTGCTATGAACTTTATTCTTTTTTTTCCTCTTTTTACGCACTTTTATTATACATTTTTTCAAGAAGATTTTTGATTCAGACATCGTTTCACTTCTTCTAATGCATCTAATAACTGTTGTATACTTTTATGAAACTTTGGATTTTCGTAGTTGTAACGGTTGATGAAGTGAACAAATGCATCACTTTTTTTCATTCCACTCCCTCATTTCTTCCCTTTTTCTATCTATATGCAACTAGTCGATTAATTGGTGTACCCATACTTGAAAATTTTGTTTCATACTCTGTCATAATATTTCCTTCTGCATATTCACTATTGTGCAGATCATAGGTTACATTTTCCAATTTCCATCCTGCCTCTGGCACTTGTTCTACTGAAAAATCAAACAGTGGACGATTATCTGTTTTGAAAATCACTCTTCCATCAGACACTAAAATTTGATCGTAACGTTTGAAAAACTCCTTTGAAGTTAATCTTCTCTTTGCATGACGATCTTTTGGCCATGGATCGGAAAAGTTTAAATAAATTCTTCCGATTTCATCTTTTTCAAAGAAATTACAAATATTTTCCGCATCCATACGGAGAAAGAAAAGATTATTCATTTCCTCTTCTTCCTGTCTTTTTTCAATGGCTCTTACTAATACACTTGAATATTTTTCAATTCCGATATAGTTAATATCTGGGTTTCTGCGGGCAAGTTCCATAATAAATTTCCCTTTTCCCATTCCAACTTCAATGTGAACTGGGTTATCGTTACCAAATACTTCTTTTGCCCATTTTCCTTTATATTGTTCTCCATTTTGAATTACGAATTCATTCGAAGCAATGGTTTCTCTTGAACCTTTAACATTTCTTAATCTCATTTCTTCACCTCATATTTGATAGATTCCTTCTATAATCGCCTAACTCACAACTGAAATCACGAGTGTTCGATGAAAATTTCTCAAAAATGATGACTCCTTTTTTCTATCTTCGTGGTTTCCGTTATATTATAGAGAAGTTACCAACTAATGTAAAGCAAAAAAGATGGTTGACGTGACACAATCCTTATACTACAATAATCAGAGTAACTCATTGAACTCTTTTTATTGACGTAAAAGCAATGGGCCATATGACATATCTTTCTTAACTTATCATCGCTTTATGGTCACTGCATAAAAAACGCGAGAAAATTAAAATACTATCATGAAAAAAATAAAATTATTATTAACATACATTCTAGTCCTTACAACTTTTTTCACCTCTGTTGTCCCCGTATATGCAAAACAACAGAATAAAGAACTAAAAGAGCCGAAAATCTCTGCAAAAACAGCCGTTGTTATGGATGCGCAGACAGGACAAGTTCTTTATAATAAAAAAATGAATAAAATAAAATATCCAGCAAGCTTAACAAAATTAATGACTGTTCTTTTAGCAATCGAGAATTGCGAATTAAATGAGAAAGTAAAATTTTCGGTAGAAGCTGCCTATGGAATTGAACCTGGAAGCAGTAGCATTGGTATTATGCCAAATGAAATTTTAACGGTAGAACAATGTCTTTATGGAATGATGCTAGAATCTGCCAATGAAGTATGCTCCGCTATCGCAGAACATATTAGCGGTTCTGTGGAAGAGTTTGCAGAACTTATGAATAAACGAGCCGAAGAACTAGGCTGTAAAAATACACATTTCACTAATGCAAATGGTCTTCATAATGATAATCATTATACGACAGCCTATGATTTAGCACTTATTTTAAAACAAGCGCTCTCTTATCCAGAATTTCGTAAAGTAGCAAGCACTAGAAATTCCCGAATTCCAAAGACCAATTTAAATCCAGCTCGTGAGCTTTGGAATCATCACAAAATGATCAAATATCCATCTGGAACTTATTCCATTGCCCCTTTAACCGTTACTTCTGGAAAGACAGCTTATACAACAAAGGCAAAAACTTGTCTTTCTACATCAGCAACTAATGGCGATATGGAACTGATTTGTATTGTTATGGATGACGCTGGAGTCGCTGTTTATACCGATACGAAAGCGCTTTTTGAATATGCATTTGAAAAATATGAACACGCTTATCCATTACAATCTTATGAAACAATGCCTACAGAAGATACGAATTTAATCGCTCACAATTTTTTCTTATTATTAGATCCCGATCGCATTGATCTATCGGTAAATAAAGATTATATGGTTACGATTCCAAAAGATGCAGATATGTCAGAGCTTACAACTGTTGTTACAAAAAGTATAGATGAGCAAACGAAGACACTAGGTACCATTGATATTTTGTACCAAAATCAAAAAATCGGTAGTACAAGTATTGATTATAAAGATTTCATGGCTCCTCCAATTACAGTTGCAAAGCCTAAAACAGAAGACAATTTTAGAACCATCGTAGATAAAATTCCGAAACGAATTTTAATTATGGGGATTGCTTTTGTTATTTTCTTCATACTATTTATATTTTTTATCTTCTATTGGAATCTATCTAGAAAAAGACGTTCTTTACGATTTTATAATAAGAAATATATAAAAAAGAAACATTTTGATTAATTTTTACGACAAAAAAACGAGAAAAAACTCGCTCTATGGATTTTTTCTCGTTTTTCTTATATATTTTTTTATTTATTAACAAGAAAGAATTAATTCTATAAACTCTCTTTTCTCGTTCGTTTACTTATTTCCTTCTTTTTATTTTTAGGAACTAAAATTTCAATGGCATCTGGAATCACTTCTACTTCCACTGGTAATTGTCCAAAACATTCCCCATCATAATCCACAATCACTGGATTTTCTTCATCTAGATTTCTAATTTTCAATGCCTTCGTCTGGAAATAATCCACACTTGGATGATTAATATGATCTCCTTGTAATATTTTAATCAACAGATTTGTAATATTAGGAAATTCCACTTTTCGAAGTACAAGAACATCTAGCAATCCATCGGATACGGAAGCCAGCGAAGCCATATTTTTAAAGCCACCTACACTTCTTGAATTGGCGACAATAAACAAAAGTGCTTCTACATCTTTTGTATACTCTTCTGACTCAAACCCAAGGGTTACTGTATTAAATAAATTTTTCGGAAGATCTTTTGCTCCCTCTACATAATAAGCCATTTTTCCCATAATAGCTTTTAATTCTTTCGGAACTTTATATCCAACATCTGTTAACAAACCACCTGCTAATACATTGACAAAATATTTATCGTTTACTTTTCCCACATCCACAGATTTACAATGAAAATCTCGAATCATTTCACAAAAACCATCTACATTTTGTGGTAAATTTAAATAGCTAGCAAAATCATTCACTGTTCCAGCAGAAATAACAGCGATTGGAGTTCTTGTACCACTTAAAATCACTCCATTTATCACTTCATTAAGTGTTCCATCTCCACCGATAGCTGTTACGAAATCATACTGTCCTTCTTTTATCTGTGCTGCTGCATTTTTTGCATCTTCTTGTTTTTTTGTATAAACGACATCAATATGGGAGACTAACTGTTGCATTACAAGCTTTCCTGCTAATCCTTCTACCATATTCAAAAAATTTTGTCGTCCAGAGGATGGATTAATAATAAACAATGCCTTCTTCATTGGACTCCCTCCTATTCCTTTATACGTATTCTCTTTTTTCTCTCCCTACGTTTCTCACGAAGCTCCTTTTGCCTTAATTCAATGGAATTTGCTTCTGATTCATCAATGGGCTTTATAGTCTTTATTAAAAATACTTTTCCTTCTAGTGTACTTTTTACTTTAATTTTTCCACGCATATATCCATGCTCTTTACAATATCCAACGGCATAATAGATAGTCAGATTGCTGGCAAACCATCCTATTTGTTCTATTAAGCTCCTACCACAACAAGCACATCGAAGCTCTCGAACTCTCCTCTGTTGCATTGCTGTTATCTTATCTTGAAACTCTCTTGTTATATATAAAGTTCCTTTTTTATTTTTCCGAAAGATCTCTTCTTTGGCATTTTTAGGATTATTATATACATCAATACTTATAATCCATTTCTCCCGTCCGATCTCTTTTAATACCTCTGCTGTATAAAGCGCATCATTCAACGCCTGATGAAACGGACGGCTCTGTTTTATTCTCATTTGCTCTACGGCATGCTCTAAGCTCACAATCTTTTTATCATTTTTCCAAAATCGATAGATTCTTTGCACATCATAAAAGGCAAGAGGTTTTTTTAACTTCTCCATATGATAATAATCCATATTTTTTTGAAGTTGAATTAAATCGGTATCACCATATGTGCAGAAAATATAATCTTTTCCACACCAACTAAAAAATGCATTCATCACTTCCACAAAAGACTTTCCTTTGTTCAAAGTTTCCTCATCATAAGGAAGCATCTTCTCTATGGCAGGTGCTAATTTTTTATAACAAGTTGGTTTAATATATTGGTGAAACATGGATTCTTGATCTAAATTTTCATTGAGTTTTACTGCTCCAATTTCAATAATTTCAAATGGAAGACTCTCTTTTACTTGCTCTGGATCCGCACTTTGATTCCATTCTAAATCTATCACAATATATTTCATCTGCGGATCACTCCTTTCGTCTATTTACTCGTTAACATAGTTAAAATAATATTTGAACTACTATGCTCCATTATCTTAATCTTATATTTAGAGGAAATCTCTTGATCCAGCCTTATCCTTATTATCGTTTAGATTCTCAATTTTATCATTCGCATCGCTCATATTCTTATTTCCAAGATAATTTTTTCTATCCGCCAACTATTCATGGTTACATCTAGAATTATTTACATTAACATTATAAGAAATGAAACATCTATAACAAAAATAAAACGCCTGATAACAAGTTTACCATAGAACATTCATTCTCTCAATATTATTATATCTCTCCTAGTTAGGAACCATGCGTCTTTCTTACCTTTATCGCCCTCTCTTTTATTATACTACATTTTATGCCATTGAGATCTTACAATACTCTCAGTTTATCTATCTATCAGAAATATTTCAGTTCTACATATATAGTCCAACTTATCACCTAATTATACTACATTTGTAGTTTATTATTATTTTAAATACTACATTTGTAGTTTAATTTCTTTTATCAAAAACTACACATGTAGTTTTGTTGTTTTATGTAGTTTTTTGTATTTTTTACAGTTTTTATGCCCTATAAAATCCTCTAAATTCACTGAATAAATCCCCTTCTTTTTGCCTTATAAAAAACTGCTATAGAATACGTTTATGATTTAATAAATATTATATTGTTAGTCTATACTCTATGTCTGGGTAGTGATGACCTATGGTGTATAAGAAACAAGAGAGCATTCACAAGTAATAAGAACGGGTGTATAGAAAATAATGAATCATTAATAAGATATATTTGGTAGTTTATCGTTAGATGGGTGGTTCATAAGTAATATTTTGTAATCCAAAAACAAAAAATGTCTGCCTATGCTTTTTATACCATGGGAAATAACATTTCTTATGGCATAAAAAAAGATACTATCATTAAAAGTAATGGTAGTATCTCCTTCTTTCTATTATTTTATTATATTATGATTCTTTTTTACTTTTTTCTATTTTTATTGACTCTTTCTTCTTAATTTCTAACCTTTTAACTTTTCTATAAGGGTAAGTAATACTTCTATTTTATCCAAAGACAGCCCTTCTTTTTGTAGTAATAGCGTAAGTAACTCCTGTTTTGAGTGATCAAATACCTTCTCTATCATTTGATTAATCTCTTCTTCTTGAATCTGTTCTTTCGTTATCAATGGGCGACATACAAAGTTAGGATCTTCTCTTTCTACACTGCCTTTTTCTATACAACGCTTTAATAAAGTATATGTGGTGTTTTTATTCCATCCATATCGCTCTCCTGCTATTTGACTCACTTGCTTTGCCTCCATAGGAACTCCTGAATTCTCCCATAAGATTTTCATCACTTTTAATTCTGAATCACCAATCGTCATCTTCTTATCCTTCCTCTCTCTTTTCTATTTTCGTTTCTTTTCTCCCCCTAGTTCTTACCTTTTCTGTATTATACTATATATCTCTTTTATAATACAATCTTATATAAAATTCGTATTCCTTTCTGATATCTCCATCTTCATTGATTTCCACCTATTAATCATCCTGTTTTCTATAAAAAATACAAGGATTTATACCTAACAAATGGATTTCATCGAAAAGAGAAACCATACATTTATCATTATAGCTGAAAAACTAGCTCCATATGTAGAATCTATTACATTTGATCGGGCTGCAATGTCAGATGGAGAAGCTGTAAAGGATTCCACTGAAGTAAATGGCACTAACAATGTCTGGTCATCTGGAATTATCACCACCAACAATGGTCCTGTTGGAGCTGCACTTGTTGGCTCTTCTACCAGTACATACAAAATCACTTTAAAAGATGATACTCCAGCTGATTCTAAAAACTCAAAAACTAAACCTGAATTAGCCGATAAAAACTCTAGAAATCAAGAAAACAAGAGTCCTAAAAAACATCAGAGCACGGATAAGAAACAAACTTCATTCTCTGACAATAATTTTGAAATTCCAAAAACAGGTGATAAAACACAAATTCATGTATTTTTATGTACAATGATTTTGAGCATTTTAGGTATTTTAGGTATCAACTTTAATAAGAAAAAAGAAGAGTATAATGAGGATGAGTCCTCTCTTTAAATGATTATGATGGATTATAATAAATAATAATAGAAGATTTAGAGTGATGAATATTAAAATATCTTATATTATTCTTCCATTACTCTATCTTAATAGGGTTATCAAACAAATTATTTGATAACCCTATTTTTCTATCTCTTTCTCTCCTTATAATAACTGTTTTTTCTTTACTATCATCTTATCATTTATATTTTTTCATTTATACTCAATAGCAATTCTATAACATAAAAACCGTCCAACCACAAATTATGATTGAACGGTTTCTTAATGAATCATATATAATTTTTATTCTTTTCTTATCGCTTTGTATAACCACATTCCAGAGTAATCACAAGCAATTCCAAGGAATGCTCCTATTACTAGTGCTAGAACCAAGCCTTTCCATTGTCCATTAGCAGCAAATGTAGTAAAACATCCCATAAAAATTCCGGGACAAAAATCGAATAATTTAAAATTGGAACTCATGCACATAACAAATGTAATGATCCCACACCAAATTCCTAACTCTCCAAACAAGGGGAATATTGCACTTAAATTAATAAGTATCATTCCTAATAAAACTCCTAGTAAATTAGGAAATAACGTTTTTCTCATTCCTACTATACCATGTTCCCCACTTGCAAAATAAGTTGTACAACCAGCAAACCCAGCCCAACTAATTAATCCTGCAACACCTGCAACATAAGCCCATATTCCACAAAGTATTGCTGTTGTAATACTAAGTGCACCTAATGGAGTTATTTTTTTCATCATATTTTTCACCATATTTTAATAACTAGCTCCTGTATTTGTAAATTTTATAATTTTAATCAATCTGCTTGTCTAAGTCTATCCGCACCAAAACCCATAAATTCTTCCACATCTTTAAAAGAAAAAATATCGCCGTCCGCAATTCCCCTTTCCACAATAAAATTTTAGTATTGTTCACATTTTCCACATCCTTTAAAAGATGGAAAACACGCAAAAAATAGAACTTTTTCCCTCATATGCTCGGTTCTATATGCGTTAGATCATTTTTATGAGCATCTGCAATAAATAATATATCATCCTCTTTTAAAAGTTTCAATAACTGACTAAACTTATCATTAAATTTTTCTAGTCAAGTTCTCCGGCAATGTCACAACACCGATATAGCTCATCCAATCTTAATGTTTCTTCATTGCCACAAATCTGCACATCGTTTGCACATAGTGCTTTTTTATTCTATCGGATGATGCTCGCTTGCGAGGAATTTCCTATAGAATAAAAAACGCCGAAAACATTGGTTTTCCAAAGTCTTCGGCGGAATTTCTGGCGTCGCTAAGAGGATTTGAACCTCCGACCTACCGCTTAGGAGGCGGTCGCTCTATCCAGCTGAGCTATAACGACATCTCAATATATACAATTGTTAAACTTATAATCTTTTCCTCAAGTGCATCTTGTAATCAATTCTTATACACATCATGCTCTATCAAACTAAGAAACAATAAGAAACATGAATTTGCACACTTGTTTATTATTATATTCCCCACTTATTATAAAGTCAAGTATTCTATCTATTTTCTATAAAATATTGCATCTTTTATACTATCTATTTCCTAGTTTCGGATTCCTTCCAACGAATAAATTCTGCTGTTCCTTGTAACCAAATATTTGCTTTTAACCTTCTTCCACAAACAGGTTCTCCCATCAATTGATTCCGATTGATAGCGATTCTTATATGTATGTTATTACATTCTACAGATAAAAGATATATTTTTTCTTTTGTCAATTGATTTTCACTTTCTTCTACTTTATAAATAATACCTAGAATTGAATATTGATCGCTTTCAATTCCATATGGCATAAAATATGTGTCAACAATCGTTAATATATCTTCTCTTTTTGAACGTCTTGTCACCTTTGTATAAGTATCCATATCTTCTAATGTCAATGTCTCGATGGCTTTCATATCTCCAGCTCTTGCAGCTTCGATTAACTGATTTCTATCTTTATTTTTTTCTTTTTCTTGCTCTCTTTGTTCATCATCTTTATTAAGCTCTAACAAGACAACTCCTTTTGATGCTAAGCCTGCTAAGTGAACACGCTCTCCTACAAAATAATAATCTTTTGCATGATGTGTTCTTAAAAACTCATCGGCATTTTGTAAGAAAAAAATTAAGGATACGCCTACATTGACATTTTCACTGACTCCTGCATATGCCTCTCTGCTCGAAAGTTTTTCAATTTGGAGATCCATTTTTTCATCTATTTCACAGCCTCTCACATAAGGATAACTATATTCTACATTGATTTCATCATCTTCAAGTTCTCCTACAATACTGATTCCAAATCCATTTCCAAACTCTTTCCATACTTGCACATAAGTGGTGTCAGCATCTGGAACTGGTATCACAGCATCTCTATCATAATTGGTTACAATCCAATTTAATAATTGATCCAACTGTCGTTGATTTTTAATTCCTTGGAACCCAATCGTTTTCATAAATGAATTAATATGCGACACCTCTTTTCTATTTTTTTTAATTACTTATCTTCTTCTTCATAATATGGAGCTTGCTCTATTGCCTTTTGAAGTGCCTCTGCCTCTTCTTCTGATAATTCAATTTCTGATTGCCCTTCTACAATCTCTTTTACATAAGTATAGCATCCTTCTCTTCCATATAGAACATTTAAAAGATATCCTGTATCGTTTTGATTTAAAATAGCTAATGCAAAGCTGAGTTTTCCTGCCATAGCATCAAACGCATCATAACGAACCAAAGCGCTTTTACTAAAGTTCATATCAAGATCTTCTCTTAATTCTTCCATCATATCTTCATGATCGTCAATGATATCTTGTAACTCTTCTACTTCTGCAAACTTAGATAAAATGAGTTCTTCTAAATCGACATCTTTCTTTCCACGCATTAGATTCTCATAACGTTTTTTCGTTTTACGAATTCCTACTTGCTGTATGATATTCCATAGAAAGAGAATAGCGTTAATAATCAAACTTACTCCAACTGCAACAAATAAAAATTGCTCCATTGTAAGACCAAAATGATTGTTTAGAAATTCTACAATTGTTTGATACATCTTTTTTTCCTCTATTATTCTATTTTTTGTTACATATCCACTACGTTTTGTGTACGTTCTAATAATTCAATAATACGCTCTAATTCCTCTTGTGAATAATACTCTACTTCAATTTTTCCCTTATTTTTATCTTTTGCTTTAATGGATACTTTTGTACCCATAATATTTTTCATCTTCTCTTCAATCTCTTTATAGAGAAAATCTAATTTCGGCGTTTCCTCCTTCTCTTTTTTAGGAGTTAAAATGGACTTCACCATTTTTTCAATCTCTCTTACCGATAGTTTCTCATCAAAGACTCGCATTGCCAATTTGTATTGTTCCTCTTTATCGTCTAGTGATAACAGAGCTCTCGCGTGACCGCTTGAAATCATGTCATCAATGAGCATTTGTTGTACTCGCTCATCTAGTTTTAACAATCGCATCGCATTTGTCACTGCAGTTCTACTCTTTGATACTTTTTCAGCTACTTCATCTTGCTTTAGCTTAAATTCCTCTATTAGTTTTTTATAAGCTAATGCCTCTTCAATTGGATTTAAATTTTCCCTTTGAATATTTTCAATTAATGCGATTTCTAATATTTCTTTCTCAGAATAATTTCGAATCACTGCTGGCACTTCTTTCAGACCTGCCATCTTAGCAGCTCTCCATCTTCTTTCCCCAGCGATGATCTCGTAATATCCTTCTCTTTGTTGTACCACTAATGGCTGAATAATACCAACCTGTTTAATAGAATCAGCCAGTTCAATTAAAGCATCTTCATCAAACTGTTTCCGTGGTTGTTCTCGATTAGGTTCTACTAGATTAATATCTAATTTAATTTCCTTTTCGACTTCTTTAATCACTTCTACTTCTTTGATGATCTCTTTAATTTTCTCTTTCTTCCCAGTTACAGTGGTACTTTTATCTCCATTTTTCTTTTCCTTTGTTCCATGAGGTTCTGTTGGTATTAACATATCAAGGCCTTTTCCTAAACCTCTTTTCATTGCCATGGATTTATACCACCTTTCTATTTTTAATAACTTCATCTGCCAATTTTCGATAACTTTCAGCACCTGCTGAACGAGATGCATATAGATTAATTGGCATACCATAACTTGGAGCTTCTGCTAAACGAACATTTCTTGGAATAACGGTTTCATAAATATTTTGCTGTAAATTTTCTCTTACATTTTCCACCACTTGTAATGAAAGATTTGTTCTAGCATCATACATAGTAAAGACTACACCTTCGATTATCAAATCTGGATTTAAACTTTTTTGAATCAAATCAATGGTGTAAATTAATTGAGATAACCCATCTAATGCATAAAACTCACATTGGATTGGTACCAAAACAGTATCCGCAGCTGTCATTGAATTTACCGTTAACATTCCAAGTGCTGGTGGACAGTCAATGATAATGAAATCATAATCCTCTTTAATAGAATCTAACTTTTCCTTTACGATATATTGCATGTTCTCTTGGGAGATCAATTCTAATTCCGCCCCTGCTAAATTTCGATTGGCTGGCAGAATTGATAAATTTTCAAACTGTTGTTGAATCATGCATTCTTCTAATTCACATTCTCCACGAATCAATTCATAGATCGTATTCTCTAACTCATTTTTATCAACGCCTAATCCACTTGTTGTATTCCCCTGTGGATCAAGATCAACAACTAATACTTTCTGTCCTTTTTCAGCTAAACAAGCTGATAAATTGATAGCAGTCGTTGTCTTCCCCACTCCACCTTTCTGATTGGCAATAGCAATAATTTTTCCCATGGAGTGCCTCCTTTTTTATTTTTTCTGTCGTTGCTTTTCTGCCTTTGACAAATATTTAGAACAAAGTGTGCGTTGCACACCCTTCGCGACTTAAGGTTACTTCCAGTAAAGTATATCTTTGTAACTTTAAGTTACTTCTAGCAATGAGCATCTACAACACACGAGTAGTGATTTTTTATACTATAGGCAATGAAAATTCCTATACCATAACATAACCTCATTACTCAAAACCTAAATATTCTGTTTTTTATTATAGCACTAAAAATAATGACTATCTACTATCCATTGATAAAATTTCCAATATTTATTGGAATATTTGTTTCACGTGAAACATCCCATGTTTCATAACTACTCTTTGCTTTATTTCCTCATCTTTGTTTCACGTGAAACATCTACATGTTTCCCAACTACTACTTTGCTTTATTTTTCATTTTGTTTCACGTGAAACATTCCATGTTTCTCAACTACCTCTTTTCTTTATTTCCTCATCTTTGTTTCACGTGAAACATCTCTCATAAATGAAAATAATCCGCTTGGAGATTTTGCCTTTGAAATCATTGATAGATTATATTGCTATAATAAAATTCAGTATTCTAGATACTAAAATCTTCCTAACAAAATATCTCAAATCGACCTGGTTATTTCTATCACTACACTGGAAATATCGTCTATGAAACAGAAATAGAACAAAGTGGGCGGCATCAAATAGAAATGAAAGCATTTCTGCTTGACTTATGCCTTTCACGCAAGTTGCGCATCGTTCGCACGTAGTGCTTTTTTTATGTTATAGGATAACTCGCTTGCGAGGAATTTCCTATAACATAAAAACCCCCTTTTATTAGATCAAATAACTCTCCAATAAAAGGGGGTTTAGAAAAGAAAAATATCATATTTTAAAACCACTACACTTCAATGACTATTTTTCTAAATCATCTTCAATGGCGCTCTCTATTTTATTTACACTTCTTTGATATAATTTTACAGAAAGTGACAATAGGATATAACACAATATCATTGTACTTACAAACATAATGATAGCAGTTGCCATGGAACCATATACTTTATGATATCGATAATAAGTAATAGCAAAATAAAATACTGCTACTATAATACCTGCAATTATACTTGCTAGAATATTAGTTTTTTTCGTTGATTTTAATTTTCTATCCCAAATACCATTTTTAATACAGGCAATCACCATATAGATTGCTAATAACATAAAAACAATGAATTCACCTGCAATCGTTCTAAATCCATCAACACCGATACCCGTTTGTATCAATAAGGAAATTAATAATCCCAAAAATGCCAACCAATATCCTCTATGCTCAATTTGTAGAAGTTGCATTTCCTGTCTTTCATCTAAATTACTTTTCATCTTCTTCATTTTCATTTTCCTCCCAAAACAATTCATCTAAACTCTTGCCCAACACCCGACATATTTTTCTACATAATCGTATCGTCGGATTATATTCTCCTTGCTCAATTGCATTCATTGTCTGTCTCGATATTCCAACTTGCTCTGCAAGAGCCTTTTGTGTCATATCTTTTTCTGCTCTTGCAACTTTAATCGCAATATTTCTAGCCATACTCTCTACCTCCTTTATGTGCATTGTATCATAAATATGATATTAAGTCAAATATATACGACTTTTAATATATTAAATATGACTTTTCAGTATTATATACAAGATTTGCGTCCTCACTTCTTTTACAAAATATTATTACATCTGTTCTGACGAACTAATTCAGATTCTTATTGAAGTAACCCTATCAAACGATATTTAACCTATACTTTAAATAAAACAGCCAAAATTATTATGAAATATTATTAAAATTATTTTTATGGATGACAAATTTCTAAATATACTATATAATATCAGTTAATTATTTTTTAAGGAGGAATTTCATATGAAATGCATTGGAATTATCTCTGCCATGTGGATTGAGGCAGAATTATTACACCAACAAATGAAACAAGTAGAAACTTTCGAATATTGCGGAATGAAATATTATCAAGGTACGATTCATAATACAAATGTTGTCTTATCTACCTGTGGTGTTGGTAAAGTAAATGCTGCTATCTACACACAAATTATGATTGAAAAATTCCATGTAGATGCCATCTTACATACGGGAATTGCCGGGAGCATGGACAAGAATGTAAAACATCTATCCTTAGTGATTGCAGATGGACTCACTTATTACGATGTGCGCAAAGAACAATTGATTCACTGCTTCCCAAATCAAGAAATATTTAAGCCAGCAAAGGAGCTAGTAGATCTAATTTTAGGTGCATCGGATTCCGACACGCACGTTGGACTTATTATTACTGGAGATGACTTTATTGCAGATCATGAGAAAAAACAAGTACTCAAATCTCAGTATCCTGCCCTTTGTGTTGATATGGAAAGTGCGGCTATCGCCCATACCGCTTTTGTACACGAAGTTCCATTTGCAGTCATCCGTTGTATTTCTGATCTTGCAGATGGAAGTGCCACTGAAGACTATGACAATTTTGAAAGACTCGCTGCCAAAAAAGCCTCTTCTATTTTATTAAACGTACTAGAAAAACTATCATAAAGGCAACTCTTATTCAAGTTTTATCAATCTCACAATGTCGATGTCCAACTTTATTTTGACTCTTCTAGCACAAAAGTCGAAGCTGCTGGATACCAATGTGAATTCAAAACCGATGATATTATGTCCATCCAACTTATTGACTCTATTCCAGAAGATCGCTTTCTTAAAACAAACGGTCTTTCCACCGATAAAAATAATGTAGGACATTTTAAAGGATGGGAAACAGGAAAATGTATGATGTTTTTATATAAAAAGGAATCACCCATTTTAAAGATTCAGTTAAAAAATTCCCTCGTATTTATAAATAGTGATCAAGAGGGGAAAGTACAAACTTGGTATGAACAATTAAGAAACATTACAAAACATACTTCTTAAACTTCTTATACTTAAGCGGGAGGGGATTTTATGCGAAAAATATTTTATATTATACTGCTCATAAGCATTTGTCTATTATCAGGTTGTGGTGAAAAAAAGTCAATGATCGGTCTCGTTACCGAGGTGCAACCATCCGATATTCCGGACTGTGTAAACTTTGTCATTCGCACAGATACAGGAAAACAGTTTGGCATTTTAATGAGTTCCACAACCTATCTAACATCGTATTTTAATGAGGTAGACCGAGATCAATTGCTAGATGGAACAAAAAAAGATGTTGTCATTTCTATTATGCCTTCTGGAAGAGGGAAATCCATGACAACCGCTGATGGAAAAAAACTAAAAACATATATAGCTGCTTCTATACATATTACTTCTTATCTCACCGATGAAACTTTGCAATTATCCGATGGAACAGACATCCAAATTTGGAAAGAATTATGGTCCTATACCTATCGTTTTAAAGACAGGACCGAACTTTTAGAAGTTTCGGGTTCAACGGTTCCTGATGGAGTAGTGATGAACAATGGAGATAACTTATACGAACTACCAAAATCAGCACAGAAGAATATTTTAGCTTTTTATGAAAAACAAGGCTTACTCTATGATGTCACTAAGACACTAGAACAAGCCTATCATTCTTATCAGCTCCTAAAAGAGAAAAGACAACCATTTAACGCGTACTACTTATCCCAATCGATCTATCCTACTGCTTCTAGTGAAAAAGTTATGTATTTCTTAACTTCTGTATCTTTTCCACTTGGGGGTGGTGATATGGACGAACGTGAATTTTCTGTTGCCTTTGATAAAGAAACAGGAAAACCAATTAAGCCTTTAGAACTCTTCCATTGTTCCAAAGAAAAGGCAATCGATACGATATTAGATTTAGCCAAGCTACAAGATCTTACTTTAATAAAAGAAATGAGGGAAGCTTTTTCTTTGAAACATATTATTTTCTATGAGGACAATATGCAAATCGTATTTCCAAAAGGAAGTTTGCCAAGTGAAAAAAATGAACTAGTGGTTTCCTTAGACTACACAGATTCTCTTTGCGCTATTTTACAACCTTGGGCCATTCCAATTCAAGTACCAAACAAAAACATAGAATAAAGAAGAAGCGAGAACAATTTTATGTTTTCGCTTCTTCTTTTATAAAATAGTATTACATTTGTTCTGGTGAACCAATTCCTAATAACTCTAATGCATCATGAATGATTTTCTTTGTTACAATAACAAGTTTTAATCTTGCCATTTTTACTCTCTCATCTTCTACGTTGATCTGGCAATCATGATAGAATTTATTAAATGCCTGAGCAACGGCTACGCTATAACGGGAGACAACAAATGGTTCAAATTTTTCTGCTGCATCTACTACTACTTGTGGGAAACGGCTTAATTCTTTTAATAATGCCATACTTGCTTCATCTGTTAATACGCTATAATCAATATCCATTCCTACTTCAGAAACACCAGCTTTTCTTAACACACTAGCAGCTCTTGCATGAGTATATTGTACATATGGTCCTGTTTCTCCATCGAAGTTTAAGATCTTATCCCAACTAAAGATAACATCTTTAATTCTCTGATTATATAAATCATTGAACATGATCGCTCCAACACCGACCATTCTTGCAACTTCTTCTTTATTTTCAAGATCTGGATTCTTTTCCGCAATAATTTCACGGATTCTTTGAATCGCTTCCTTTAAAATATCTTCTGCAAAGATAACTTGTCCTTTACGAGTAGACATCTTACCTTCTTTTAAACTTACTAAACCATATGGAATATGGTGAAGTCCTTGATACCAATCATATCCTAATAATTCAATTACTTTGAATACTTGTTTAAAGTGTAACTGCTGTTCTAATCCTGTTACATAAAGACATTTTGTAAAGTTATAAGTTTCATGACGATATAATAAAGCTGCTAAATCTCTTGTTGCATAAATAGAACTTCCATCTTTTTTTGTAACAAGACATGGTGGCATATCATATTCATCAAGAGGTACAATTTTTGCGCCATCGCTTTCTACAAGTAAATTTTTAGATTCCAATGTCTCTACTACTTTACTTGTCATATCGCGATAAAAACTTTCTCCATTAAAGGAATCAAAAGAAACGCCTAATAAATCATAAATACGCATATATTCTTTTAAGCTAATTTCTTTAAACCACTCCCAAATCGCTAATGCATCTTCATCTCCTTGTTCCATTCTAGTGAACCATGCTCTTGCTTCATCATTTAAAGAATCATCTTTTTCTGCCTCTTCGTGGAACTTAACATAAATATTCATTAATTCAGATACACCATCTTTTTCAATGGCTTCTTTATTTCCCCATCTTTTATAAGCAACGATTAATTTACCAAACTGTGTTCCCCAATCGCCTAAGTGGTTAATTCTTTCCACTTTATATCCTAACTTACTAAAGATCTTATATAAAGAATTTCCGATAATCGTTGTTCTTAAATGTCCTACATGGAAATTTTTTGCCACGTTTGGAGAAGAGTAATCCATACAAATAGTTTGTCCGTCTCCAATATGAGAGGCCCCAAAGTCTTCTGCACTTACTTGTTCCATAATTTTCTTAGCAAATAACTGTTTGTCTACAAAGAAGTTAATGTATCCTCCTTGTACTTCTATCTTAGAAAGGAAATCTGCTCCCCCAATTTTTTCTGCAAGTTCAGATGCAATCATTTGAGGTGCTTTTCTATATTCTTTAGCAAGGCGGAAACATGGGAATGCATAATCGCCCATTTCCACTTTCTTAGGAATCTCTAATAATTTTTCAATTTCTTCTTTAGAAAGACCTTCAATATGCTGTAATAATAATTCAACTAAATTTTCTTTCATTTCTTTTCCTCTCAATCTATTTCCATTTATTTACAATTATTTATAGGTAGTTTGAGTGTAACACTTTTGCCTATAAAGAGTAACAATGAGAAACACGCTTACAAGTTCCTCATGTTGGCGCAATAAGCCAAAAGAGCATTTCAAAAATTCATTACCAATTGCTAAAATGCTCCTTTAACGCTATAAGTCGATATAACTCTTAACTATTATCATAACGTATCTTTTGCCTTATGAAAAGCCATTTTTTCAATTATCCAAAAATTAATTTGTATCTCCCACCTTTTTGACATATAATAGAAAGTAACAACTCTAATATACGAGGAAAGGAGCGAACTCAATTATGAGCAAATCAAAAAAATTAACTAGCATTGCTGTCCTCAGTACATTGACCGTCACTGCTGCTTATGTATTAAACCGTAGTATTTTTTATTTCGCATGTCGTAATGATCGTTTATACTCTCCAAATGGACATACTTATTCTTGGCGTTTTGGAGATGTCTTTTATACAAAACAAGGAGAAGGTAGCCCTCTTTTATTAATTCACGATTGTTCTCATTTAAGCTCGGATCGTGAATTTGCACAACTGACTGAATCTCTCGCACAACATCATACTGTTTATACACTGGATCTTCCAGGGTGTGGGCGTTCCGAAAAACCGAAGATGACTTATACTAATTTCTTATATGTACAATTTCTAAACGATTTTGTTCGCAATGTAATTGGTAGTAAAACAAATATGATTGCTAGTGGGGGTTCTTCTAGCTTTGCCATTATGGCTTGTCAAATGGCACCAGAATTATATCGTAACTTAATGTTAATCAATCCACCTTCTCTTGCACAACTTAGCAAGACACCAACCAAACGACACAAGTTATTAAAATACTTGTTGGAGCTTCCAATTGTAGGAACTATGATTTTCAATATGAATAGCAGTATTCCTGCAATAAAGAAACAATTTACAACCCAGTATTTTAGCAATCCCCACAATGTAAAACAAAAATATATTGAACTATGCCATGAGGCATCCCATAGAAGCGGTTCTGCATCCAAATATATGTATGCAAGCATCCGTTCTTATTTTACTAACTTAAATATCACACACGGATTAAAAGCCATTAATAATAGCATTTTTATCGTTATGGGGGAAGATGAACCTAATGCTAAAGAGACTGTTAAAGCATATGAATCACTAAACCCTGCCATCGAATCAACCGTCATTTCTCATACGAAACATTTACCACATTTGGAATGTCCAAACGCGGTTCTCAACATTTGCGACATTTTTTTCTAAAATTTTCGTACTATGATATGATTTCAACTATTAATATAACTGTGTTGTTTTATAAAATTTCTTAATTAAATTAAAAACAACAAAACATTCCATTTTCCATCAACTATCAAAAAAAAAGTGGCGGATAAGAATTACCGTCTGGATCTCCTATCTACCACTTTTTTATCTCTTTTTATTTATTCTATCGTTTGTTCTAAAACACTCTTTCCTAACAAAAGATTACTCCCTAATGAATTTAAGCCTTCATAATTCCAATTGGCTCTTTTGATGGAAGCCCTGCTTTTCTTGGATATTTCTTTGGTGTTTTTCTCACCTTTTCAATCACTACAAAGGTTCTTTCAATATCCGTTTCTGGCAAAGTAAAAGCGATCACTTCTTTTACCTTTCCTCCTAACTCAAAAATAGCTTTCTTTGACTGCTCTAATTCTTCCTCTACAGAACCTGACTTATAAGAAATAAAACAGCCTCCTTCTTTTACATAAGGCAGACAATATTCACTAAGAGTTGCAAGATTCGCAACCGCACGAGAAACACAAATATCAAACTGTTCCCGATAAGATGCCTGTTTTGCATAATCCTCTGCTCTTCCATGGATCGTAACAATTCCTTCTAATGAAAGTGCTTCTATGACTTCATCTAAAAACTTAATTCGTTTATTTAAAGAATCAAGCAATGTAAGCTCTAGATTTGGATAAGCGATTTTTAAAGGAATTCCTGGGAATCCAGCCCCAGTTCCAAGATCTAAGATCTTCAAAGGTTTTGTCACATCCATTGCTTTATTTAGAGAAATACTATCAATAAAATGTTTGTCGATGACTTCTTCTTTTTCCGTGATGGCAGTTAAATTCATCACCTTATTTTTTTCCACTAACATTTCATAGTAAGTCAAAAACTGTTGTAATTGTTCCTCTGATAAGGAAATATCTAACATTTCACTTTTCTTTTTTAACTGTTCCATAGCTTCCCTCCTATCGTCTCAACTGTTCTAAGTAAATCAAAAGAACAGAAATATCAGATGGAGATACTCCAGAAATACGTTTTGCCTGTCCAATAGAAACAGGACGAATGGCATTTAATTTTTGAATCGCTTCTTTTCTCAAGTTATGAATGGATTCATATACAATATCTTCTGGTATCTTTTTTGATTCTAATTTCTTAAATTGTTCTACTTGATGAAGTTGTCTCTTAATATAGCCATCATATTTAATGTTAATGTTTACTTGTTCAATGACATCTTCGGATAATGGTTCTCTCTCATAATCAATCGGTGCGATTGCTTCGTAAGAAAGCTCTGGACGGCGAATTAATTCTGCCAAAGAAACCGCTGTTTTTAATGGGGTGCTTCCATAAGATTCTAATAATTCTTGCACCTCTTTTTTTCCACCAATATGAGTTGTCTCTAAACGTTCTTGTTCTTTCTGAATGGCTTCTTTTTTCCAGTTTAAATAATCATATCGTTCCTGTTCAATTAATCCGATTTCATATCCAATCTCTGTCAAACGAAGATCGGCATTATCTTGACGAAGTAATAAACGATATTCCGCTCTTGATGTCATCATTCGATATGGCTCATGAGTTTCTTTTGTTACTAAATCATCAATTAACACACCAATGTATCCATCGGAACGCTCTAAAATAACAGGATCTTTTCCCTGTAATTTTCTTACCGCATTAATACCTGCCATAAGACCTTGTGCTGCCGCTTCTTCATATCCAGAACTTCCATTGAACTGTCCGCCACTAAAGAGGCCTTCTATTTGTTTAAATTCCAAAGATGGTTTTAACTGTGTTGCATTGATACAATCGTATTCAATTGCATAAGCGTTTCTTGTGATTTTCACATTTTCCATTCCTCTTACAGAACGATACATTTCATACTGAACGTCCTCTGGCATAGAACTAGACATACCACCTACATACATTTCGTTGGTATATTCCCCTTCTGGCTCGATGAACACTTGATGACGATTTTTATCTGGGAACTTCATAATCTTATCTTCTACCGATGGACAATAACGAGGCCCTGTGCCTTCAATCATTCCAGAATAAAGAGGGGAGCGATCGATATTATTTCGAATAATCTCATGAGTTCTCTCATTCGTATAAGTGAGCCAACAAGAAATTTGCTCTCTTTTAATATCTTCTGGACGATTTGTAAACGAAAATGGTACGATTTTCTCGTCCCCTTTTTGCTCTTCCATCACGCTAAAATCAATACTTCTTTTATCAACACGTGCAGGTGTTCCTGTTTTAAAGCGATACATTTCAATACCAAGTGCCTTTAAAGAATCGGTTAAGTGATTTGCCGCAGATAATCCATTTGGTCCTGTATAATTGCTCACATCACCATAAATACATCTCGCTTTTAAATACGTTCCTGTACAAAGAATCACTGCCTTTGCATGATAGGTCGCTCCGGAAAAAGTTTTTACTCCTGTTACTTTTCCATCTTCTGTTAAGATCTCAACGACTTCCGCTTGTTTTAATGTTAAATGTTCTGTATTCTCCATTGTTTTTCGCATTTCACGGGTATATTCTTGTTTATCCGCTTGTGCACGCAATGAGTGAACCGCTGGTCCTTTTGACTCATTTAACATTTTTGATTGAATATAAGTTTTATCAATATTTTTTCCCATTTCACCGCCAAGGGCATCGATCTCTTTTACAAGATGTCCTTTGGAACTTCCACCGATGTTCGGATTACATGGCATAAGCGCCACACTATCCATGCTGACAGTAAAACAAATGGTTTCAAACCCGAGTCTTGCACAAGCCAAAGATGCTTCGCATCCTGCATGACCTGCACCAACGACTACGATATCATAAGTATCTTCAAAATATGCCACTTTTTTCACTCCTTATTTTCCCATACAGAATTCACGAAAGATCTCATTTACAAGATCTTCTTCCAATGATTCTCCAATAATAAATCCAAGTTCTTCATAAGCATTCATCAAATCAATCGAATAAAAATCTTCTGGCATTTGATTTTCAATACTTATAACAACTTGTTCCAAACTCTCTTTTGCATTCATAAGCGCTGTCTTATGGCGCATATTTGTAATATAAATTTCATCATTAAATTCTAACTGCCCTTCAAAGAACATTTCTTTTAATGCATCATAAAATTCATCAATTCCTGTCTCTTCTTTTGCTGAGATTGAAATCACAGGGCCATTTAGCTTCTGTTCGATTTCTGAAGTTAAGATTTGTTTCTCAAGGTCTGATTTGTTTAACAATGTGATTACTTTCTTACCTTGAACTAATTCCATAATTTCTCGATCGTTCTCATCTAACTCCTTCGAACCATCGATTACATATAACACAAGATCCGCTTCATCCACCGCATCTTTTGCTTTATTGACACCAATTTTCTCAACGATATCTTCGGTATCACGAATTCCTGCTGTATCGATAATCTGCAATGGAATTCCATGGATATAAATGGATTCTTCTAACGTATCTCTTGTAGTTCCAGCAATCTCTGTTACAATGGCTCTCTCTTCTCCAACCATCACATTGAGTAAAGAAGATTTTCCTGCATTTGGTTTTCCAACAATAGCGGTTTTGATTCCTTCTTTTAAAATCTTTCCGTCAGAAGAAGATTCAATTAAACGGCTCACTTCTTTTTCTACCGGACGCAATACTTTTAACAATTCTTCTCCATATCCATCAACACTATAATGTTCTGGATCATCCAATGCAGATTCAATAAATGCGACTTGATGAATAATATCTTTTCTGAGCTTCTCAATTTTTTTCTTAACGCTTCCTCTCAATTGCTTTAATGAGCTTTCCATAGCAAACTCATTTTTAGCAGAAATTAAATCCATAACCGCTTCCGCTTGGGATAAGTCAATTCTTCCATTTAAGAAAGCACGTTTTGTAAATTCCCCTGGTTCTGCTGGTCTTGCCCCATGCCTGAGCACCAATTCTAATATTTTTCTCATAACGATAACGCCACCATGGCTATCGATTTCCACCACATCTTCTTTAGTATAAGTGGCTGGTGCACGCATCACAAGGACAATACATTCGTCAATGACTTCTCCTTGATCTTCAATAAAGCCATAATGAGCCGTATAACTTTCCACCATCTCCATATCTTTTTTTGCATTTCTTGGGCGGAAAATTTCTTTTATAATTGGGATGGCTCTTTCCCCACTGATACGAATAATTCCAATTCCTGAATTGGTCATAGCGGTTGCTATCGCCGCAATTGTATCTGTTTTCATTATTTTTTACCCTTTCTTGTATACGAAAAGGCCGCCCAATTTCAGGCAGCCTTTTTACTTTTCATCATTATTTTTTCAGCATGATAACAACTTTTCTGTATGGTTCTTCGCCTTCACTCTTGGTGCATACATATCTATCATTCTGAAGAGCAGAATGAATCACTCTTCTTTCATATGGATTCATAGGTTCTAAAGCTACTGGTTTTCTCGTTCTTTTCACTTTAAAAGCGATATTTTTTGCGAGATTTTCCAACGTTTTCTTTCTGCGTTCTCTATAATTTTCTGTATCCAACTTGAAACGAATATAAGTGTCACTTTCTTTATTGATATATAAACTTAACAAGTATTGTAAAGAGTCTAATGTCTGTCCTCTCTTACCGATGAGAATTCCCATATCATCACCGATTAAGTTCATATCCATATTGTGACTTTGTTCATCATATTGAATATCGACTTTTGCATCAACACCCATAGCGTGAAATAAATTTTCCGCAAATTCTCTGACTGTATCTACAAATGTCTTCTTTACTTTTGCACGAATCACAGCTGGTTTTCTTCCAATTCCAAAAAATCCATCGCTGCCTTTTTCAATTACTTCGTACTCTAAATCACTGCTCGCAACCCCAAGAGTCACTGTCGCTTCCGTTAAAGCATCATTGACAGTTTTTCCTCTGAACTCAACAAATTCCATTATCTGTTGCCCCCTTTGTTATTCCCTGACTTCTTGTCCTCATAGTTTAACATAATATTTGCTTTTGAAGCAATACTTCCCATGTTGGCATTCGTCTGAGTAGGAGATTCCAGATCACCAATTGATTTTCCGTCACTTGATGTCGTAGCCTTGTTCAATACTTTTTTTGTATTGATCGATGCAATATCACTGATGCTTCTCTGATTCTTTTCTTCTTCTTCAGGAACACCTGCATTTCTTGCTTCCATCTCTGCCATTTTTTGCATAAAGGATTTTTTACCTTTTGCTGCTTTCTTCTCAGCTTTTGCACGATTTTTCGCAATAAATTTCTCAATATCCATATGATCTAAATGTCTATTGATTAAGATCTGTTGTACCCACATTACGAGAGAACCCATTGCCCAGTAAAGACCTAAACCAGCTGGAACACCAAAACTGATGAATGCAGACATAATTGGCATATAGATCATCATACCTTTTGACATTTTTGCAGTCGGATCATTTTTATCTACCGTACTTCTGCTCATCATACTATAAGATGATAAGAAAGAGAAAAATGCCGCTGCTAATGGAATTAAAATATAAGCAGAGAAGATACCTGCATTGGCTGGACTTTCTGTTAAGTTAATTCCAAAAAGGAAATTATTAAATTCCTGAATCTTAGGAACATTCGTAGAGATCGCATTGATTACTTCTGTATTTCCACTAAAAGCCTCTTGTAATTTATTCCATGCTTCTGGTGTAAATTTGTTCATAACATCAACCATTTGATCAACGCCAATATTTGTCTGTCCCTCAGAAATTAATTTAATAAGACCTGGTTTAATATTCGCTGCTTGCTGTACCTCATATAACTTTGTCTGAAAATCAGGCACTTGTTGCAACGGTGTAATAATATTAATAAATAACTCTTTGATTGAACCAATATAAGCTGGTATATTATACATAACACGGTATAAAGCAAATAAAATTGGCATCTGAATCAGCATTTGTAAACAGCTTCCAGATGGACTTACACCATATTTTGCATATAAATCTTGAATTTCTTCATTCTGTTTTGCCATAGAAGCTTGGTCTTTTTTACCACGATACTTCTTCTGGATTTTTTTCATTTCTGGTTGCATCAACTGCGTCATTTTTGAGAACTGTTGTTGCTTAATTGTCATCGGTAATAAAATTAAACGAATGACAATCGTAAATAAAATGATGGTAAGACCAATGTTACCAATTCCAATGGCATTCAAAATATTGAATATCCATTCCATGATCCATCCCATCACAATGGCAAATGGTTTTAAAATACCACTTTGCTGTGTTAATAACAACATATTACTTTACCCTCCTGTTTTACGGTACTGGATCGTAGCCGCCTTTTGAGAACGGATTACACCTTAAAATTCTCCAGACCGCTAACAAACTCCCTTTAAACGCACCATATTTTTCAATCGCTTCAATTGCGTATTGAGAGCACGTTGGAGTATATCTGCATACGCCTCGTCCTTTCAATGGTGAAAGAGCTACTTGATAAAAACGAATGCAGTATATCAAAAATTTCTTAACAATTTTCACCTTGATTCACCTCGATTAATAGATGGTGAAGTTTAGCCAAATGTAAGAAAGCACTTTCCACTTCTAAAAAGCCCTTCCCCTTTACAGATGGTCTGGCAATCACAACAATATCATAGCCAGTCACTATCACATCTGCATGTAAACGATTACTTTCTCTAATTAATCTTGTAACTCGATGTCTTACTACACTGTTCCCTACCTTTTTACTAACAGAAATCCCTACTCGATTATAAGGAAGATCATTTTTCCTTATATACATAACAAGATACCGATTTGCTAAGGATTTTCCACTATTGTATACGGTAACAAAGTCCTTATTCTTCTTTAACGATTCAAAACGTTTCACAATCTAATTCCTCTTAGTTTGATGTTCTTAAAAAACGTATTCTCTTTGTTGGCGATCCTCATTATTTCTACTTATTTTCCATCACGGATCGCCTATCTTTCCACGAAAAATTTTGAAATAAAGAAAAGAAAAGGTCACATTAACTGCGACCTATGCTCTATGCTGATAACTTAGCTCTACCTTTTCTTCTTCTGCTAGCAAGAACTTTTCTTCCGTTAGCAGTGCTCATTCTTTTTCTAAATCCATGAACTTTTGATCTTTGTCTTTTTTTAGGTTGGAATGTCATTTTCATAACTACAAGCACCTCCTTCTATCTCATTACTAATAATCTTATAATTAATATTCAAACGATTCTTCTAGCACTTCTTCTGCAAATTGGCATAGAAGTCCCTAGATTGATAAGAACATCACTCCTATTATAAGGGTCAATGCCCGAAACGTCAAGTATTTCCTACGTTTTTTTTCATTCCACAACCATTCACACATAAAAAACAGGAGTTTCACAAGTTATCCACAAAATGTTGACAACTTGTGTATAACTTTTTCCTTTCTTGTTTATAATTTCTATTTTTTATGATTTTTTCTTAGTTTTGCACGATTTTTTATCTGTTAATATGTTTATTACTTTATCCACACATAAATCCACAGTTTTTTATTTCTTCCTATTATAATGGGATCAAAATTTTAAAAGTTATACACAATCCGTTATTGAAAAAAATCCACATATGTTATAGTATATATATAAGCGAAAGTATGTAAATCGATATGGAACCAAAAAACTCAGGAGTAAACAACACTATGAAAAAGACAATTGAAGAAAAATGGAACGACATACTCTATTTGGTTGAAAAAGAACATGATGTATCCCAAGTAGCAATTAACGCTTGGATTCGTCCATTAAAAATATTTGAAGTTACTGACGATAAAATTACATTTATTGTGGATAGTAAATTAGATACTCGCGGTATTGACTTCATCAAAATGAAGTTCTACGATATGTATCTTCAAATGGCCATTGAAGAACTTCTTCATAAACAATATACAATAGATTTTATTTTAGAAAGTCAAATTGGAAGCCAAGTTTCAAGTGCTTCCAGTTCTATTTCTGAGCCAAAAGCGGCTCCTGCACCTGAGATTTATAACAATCTCAATCCAAAGTATACCTTTGACACTTTCGTTGTCGGTAATAATAATAAATTAGCTCATGCAGCAAGCCTTGCTGTTGCGGATGCCCCTGCGGAAGCGTACAATCCGCTCTTTTTATACGGAGGGGTTGGACTTGGTAAGACTCACCTTATGCATTCCATCGCCCACTACATCCTCGATCATAATCCAAACGCCAAGGTACTTTATGTGACAAGTGAGAAATTCACAAATGAGCTAATTGATTCCATTCGACACGATAAAAATGCAGAATTCCGCAATAAGTATAGAAATATTGATGTTTTATTAATTGATGATATCCAGTTCATTATCGGGAAAGAAAGTACACAAGAAGAATTTTTCCACACATTTAATACCCTTCACGAAGCTAAAAAACAAATTATTATTTCTTCTGATAAACCTCCAAAAGACATGGAAACATTAGAAGAACGACTTCGCTCTCGCTTCGAATGGGGATTAACAGCGGATATTCAGTCTCCAGATTATGAAACTAGAATGGCGATTCTTAAAAAACGTGCAGAACTTGATGGTCTTGATATTGATGATGATGTGATGCAATACGTTGCCAACAATATTCAGTCCAATATTCGAGAATTAGAAGGCGCTCTTAATAAGATCTGCGCTTATTCTGCTTTGGAGAGAAAACCAATTAATGTAGAATTAGCAGAGGAAGCGTTAAAAGATCTTATCACACCAGAAGGTCATAAAGAGATCACACCAGAACTGATTATGAATACAGTTGCTGAGCATTATAATGTCTCTATTTCCGATATGGTATCCAAGAAGAAAAGCCAAGAAATTGCTTATCCTAGACAGATTGCCATGTATTTATGCCGAAAATTAACCGATGCATCTCTCCAATACGTTGGAAATATGCTAGGAAAACGCGATCATACTACGGTAATCCACGGTGCTGAAAAAATTGAAAATGACTTATCTAAGAATCCTTCTTTAAAGAATACAATTGACGTTATTATTAAGAAACTAAATCCCAGTTAATAATTCATTTTTAAGATGATATCTTATTCACATTGGATTGTGAATAAGATGTTATTTTTCTGTGCATTTTCTGTGTATGAAATTAATGCTGATCTGCGGCTGTGGATAACCTAAAAGTTATTCGGAATCAATTCTTAAGTTATACACATAGTTATTCCATGAGGGATCCCCTCTTGTCTTGAGGGATCCCCCGTCTTATCCACATATTAACACTGCCTACTACTATGACTACGAATTTTATTTATATATATCTATCTATTTACCCCCGAAAGGAGTTATACACAATATGAAAATTATTTGTTCAAAATCCAAGTTATTATATGGTGTTTCTATTGCATTAAAAGCAGTATCCAATAAAACAACATTGCCTATTTTGGAATGTATTTTAATTGAGGCAAACAATCATAAAATAAAATTAACAGCAAATGATATGGAACTCGGTATAGAAACTATCGTAGAAGGAGAGATTTTAGAAGAAGGTAAAATTGCAATTAATGCAAAACTATTCTCTGAAATCGTAAGAAAACTTCCAGATAACGACGTAACGATTACAACCGATGAAAATTATCAAGCAGTGATTCGTTGTGAAAAAGCAAAATTCAATATTTCTGGAAAAGCAGGCGATGATTTTGCTCACTTACCAGATGTGGAAAAAGATAAATTTATTTCTTTATCCCAATTTACATTAAAAGAAGTCATTCGCCAAACAATCTTTTCTATCTCCGATAATGAAAATAATAAATTAATGACAGGAGAACTTTTTGAAGTAAATGGCGATCGCTTAAACGTTGTTTCTTTAGATGGACACCGTATTTCTATTCGTAATATCGAATTAAAAGAAAGTTATGAATCTGTCAAAGTTGTTGTTCCAGGGAAGACATTAAACGATGTAAGCAAAATCTTATCTGGCGATGCGGATAAAGATGTTCGCATCTATTTCACAGCAAAACATATTTTATTTGAATTTGATTCCACAAAGGTAGTTTCTCGTCTATTAGAAGGAGAATATTATCGAATTAATCAAATGTTATCAAGTGACTACGAAACAAAGATTCGCATTAATAAAAAAGAATTTTTAGATTGTATCGATCGCGCCTCTTTATTAATTCGTGAGTCCGATAAGAAACCAATTATTATTCATATCGAAGACGCTAATATGGAATTAAAAATCCAATCCAATATCGGTTCTATGAAAGAAGATATTGTGATTCAACAAGAAGGAAAAGATATTTTAATCGGGTTTAACCCAAAATTTTTAATGGATGCCTTAAGAGTAATTGACGATGAAGAGATTACAATTTACCTTGTAAATCCAAAGGCTCCTTGTTTTATTAAAGACGAAAAAGAAAGCTATATTTATTTGATTTTACCTGTCAACTTTAATGTGGCAGCCAACTCATAATGGAGGATACAAACATGGAAGTAATAAAATTAAGAGACGAGTTTATCAAGCTAGGACAGGCATTAAAGGCCGCTAACTTAGTAGGATCTGGTGTAGAAGCAAAAATGGTGATTCAAGATGGAGAAGTACTCGTAAATGGAGAAGTATGCACACAAAGAGGAAAAAAACTCTATAACGGAGATACGGTGACATTCGCGGATCAGACAATTAAAATTGAAGAATAGATAGGGCGTTATATAATATGATAATCGAATCTCTGGAGCTTTTAAATTATCGTAATTATGAGCATTTAGACTTAAAGTTTGCAAAAGGAACGAATATATTTTATGGGGATAATGCCCAAGGAAAAACAAATATTTTAGAGGCATTATATGTGAGTGCTACAACGAAATCTCATCGTGCTAGTATGGATAAGGAGTTAATAAGATTCGATCAACCAGAGGCACATATTCGCGTTCATTTGAGAAAAAAGGATGTCCCTCATAAGATCGATATGCATTTAAAGCGTAGTAAGGCAAAGGGAGCTGCCATTGACGGAATACCGATCCATCGTTCGAGTGAATTGTTTGGAATGTTGAATATTATTTTCTTTTCTCCCGAGGATCTATCTCTCATTAAAAATGGGCCAGGAGAGAGAAGAAGATTTCTTGATCTAGAACTTTGTCAATTAGATCCTATTTATTTTCACAATTTAACGCGGTATAATAAAGTATTAAAACAGAGGAACAATCTCTTAAAACAGCTTAATTTTCGTCCAGATTTAGAAGAAACACTTGAAATATGGGATAGTCAACTGATAAAATATGGAACAGAGGTTATGAATCGCAGACAACAGTTTATAACAATGTTAAATGATATCATTGCCAAAATTCATCAAAACTTGACAGGTAATAAAGAACAGTTAGTCATCTCTTATGAGGGCAGTTGTAAGGTAGAGGAGTTTGCCATGCAATTAAAAGCAAAAAGTCATATGGATAAAAAGCAATGCTCGACAACGATTGGACCTCATAGAGATGATATAAAATTTCAGGTGAATGAGATTGATATTCGAAAATATGGTTCCCAAGGACAGCAGAGAACAGCGGCATTATCGCTGAAACTGGCTGAAATTGAACTTGTAAAACAAGTGATCCATGATACTCCAATTTTATTATTAGATGATGTATTATCAGAGCTTGATATGAACCGTAAAAACTTTCTTCTTGGAAGTATTAAAGGAGTTCAGACGATGATCACTTGTACTGGACTTGATGAATTTGTGCAGAGTCAGTTAGCGATTAATCAGATATATTATGTGAGCCAAGGAACTGTTGTTCAGAAATAGGAGGAAATAAATAATGAGTACCGAATATGGAGGAGATCAAATCCAAGTATTAGAGGGTCTTGAAGCCGTGCGTAAAAGACCTGGTATGTATATCGGAAGCACCTCAGCAAGAGGGCTTCACCATCTTGTATATGAAATTGTAGACAATGCGGTCGACGAGGCACTTGCAGGATTTTGTAATACCATTTATATCACAATTGAAAAAGACAATGTAATTGAAGTAAGAGATAATGGACGTGGTGTTCCAATTGGTATGAACCATAAAGCAGGGCGTCCAGCGATCGAGCTTGTATACACCGTTCTTCATGCGGGCGGAAAATTTGGAGGTGGCGGATACAAAGTATCCGGTGGACTTCATGGTGTAGGAGCGTCTGTTGTTAATGCGCTTTCTGATTGGATGGAAGTAAAAGTACATCGAGAAGGCAAGATCCATTTCCAACGTTATGAACGTGGAAAAATCATGAATGAATTAAAAGTCATTGGTGAAACCGATCATACAGGAACGGAAGTACGTTTTAAAGCCGATGGAACGATTTTTGAAGAGACGGTTTATGATTATAATACATTAAAACAACGTCTTCGTGAGATGGCATTCTTAACAAAAAATCTTCGCATTGTTCTTCGTGACGAGCGTGGAGAAAATGAGAAAGAAGAAGTGTTCCACTATGAAGGTGGTATTAAGGAATTTGTCGCTTATTTAAATAAAAAGCAAGATCCTCTTTACCCTGATATTATCTATTGTGAAGGAACAAAAGATGATGTATATGTGGAAGTAGCCATGCAGCATAACGATTCCTATAATGAAGGATGTTATAGTTTCGTTAATAACATTACGACTCCAGAAGGTGGAACCCATTTAACTGGTTTTCGAAATGCGTTGACAAAGACTTTTAATAACTATGCAAGAGAAAATAAAATCTTAAAAGATAGTGACCAAGCTCTTAGCGGAGAAGATATCCGTGAAGGTCTCGTGGCGATTATTAGTGTAAAAATAGGAGAGCCTCAGTTTGAAGGGCAGACAAAACAAAAGCTTGGAAATAGTGAAGCACGTGGTGCTGTTGACAGCATTGTTAGCGAACAACTGACTTATTTCTTAGAGCAGAATCCTTCGGTGGCAAAAATCATTTGTGAAAAAGCACTTCTTGCCCAAAGAGCGAGAGATGCTGCGAGAAAAGCAAGAGAACTTACAAGAAGAAAATCCGCTCTCGATGGAATGTCACTTCCAGGAAAATTAGCAGATTGCTCTGATAAAAATCCTGAAAACTGTGAAATTTACATCGTAGAGGGAGATTCTGCGGGTGGTTCTGCAAAGACTGCTCGTTCAAGAGCGACACAGGCGATTTTACCTCTTCGTGGTAAGATTTTAAATGTTGAGAAATCTCGTCTTGATAAAATTCTTGCAAATGAAGAAATTAAAGCTATGATTACCGCATTTGGAACAGGTATTCATGAAGATTTTGATATTAGTAAACTTCGTTATCATAAAATTATTATTATGACAGATGCCGATGTGGATGGTGCCCATATCGCAACTTTACTTTTAACATTCTTCTATCGTTTTATGCCAGAACTAATCAAACAAGGTCATGTATATTTAGCAAAACCACCACTTTTTAAAGTAGAGAAAAATAAAAAAGTATGGTATGCCTATAGCGATACTGAGTTAAACGATATTATGACAGAGATCGGAAGAGATAGTAATGTGAGAATCCAGCGTTATAAAGGTCTTGGAGAGATGAATCCAGATCAGCTTTGGGAGACAACAATGGATCCAAAAAACCGTATTCTCTTACGTGTGGCTATGGACGAAGATGAAATGGCAAAAGTAGATGAAACATTTGTAACATTGATGGGAGATAAAGTAGAACCAAGACGTGAATTCATTGAAGCCAATGCAGAGTTTGCAACAATGGATATTTAGGGAAGAAGAAATAAAAAAAGGGGAGTAAAAGCTCCGATATGAATTGATAAATCCCAATCTAGGAGGAAATTATGGACGATAGTACAATCTTTGATAAAGTTCAAGAAGTAGACCTTGTGGAGAAAATGGAAAAATCCTACATCGACTACGCTATGAGCGTTATCGCAGCCAGAGCTTTGCCAGATATTAGAGATGGTTTAAAGCCAGTGCAAAGAAGAATTTTATATGCAATGATCGAGTTGAATAATGGTCCTGACAAGCCACACCGTAAGTGTGCCCGTATTGTCGGTGATACAATGGGTAAATATCACCCTCATGGTGATAGTTCCATTTATGAAGCATTAGTAAAACTTGCACAAGAATGGTCCACAAGATATCCATTAATCGATGGACATGGAAACTTTGGTTCTGTAGACGGCGATGGTGCTGCCGCTATGCGTTATACCGAAGCAAGACTGAGCAAGATTTCTATGGAAATGCTTGCAGATATTAATAAAAACACAGTAAACTTCACTCCAAACTTTGATGAATCCGAGAAGGAACCAGCGGTGCTTCCATCTCGTTACCCAAATTTACTTGTGAATGGAACATCAGGAATTGCCGTTGGTATGGCAACCAATATTCCACCTCATAACTTAAATGAAGTCATCGATGCGGTTGTAAAGTTAATTGATAACCAAGTATTAGAAGATCGTGATACAAGCATTGAAGAATTATTAGAAATCGTAAAAGGACCAGACTTCCCAACAGGGGCAACGATCCTTGGAAGAAGAGGCATCGAAGAAGCCTACCGTACAGGACGTGGCAAAATTAAAGTGCGTGCCGTTACGGATATTGAGCCAATGAACTCTGGAAAACAACGTATTGTTGTAACAGAGCTTCCATACATGGTAAATAAAGCAAAATTAATTGAGAAAATTGCTTCTCTTGTAAAAGAGAAGAAGATCGAGGGTATCGCAGAACTTCGTGATGAATCCGATAGAAATGGTATGAGAATCTGTATTGAACTGAAAAAAGATGTCAATGCAAATGTCTTATTAAACCAGCTCTATAAACATACACAAATGCAAGATACGTTCGGTGTCAATGCATTAGCTCTTGTGAATGGAGAGCCAAAAGTATTAAATCTCCATGACATGGTTTATTATTACTTAGAGCATCAAAAAGAAGTTATTACAAGAAGAACGCAATATGAATTAAACAAAGCAAAAGAAAGAGCTCATATTTTAGAAGGACTTTTAAAAGCGCTTGATCATATTGATGAAGTGATTCAGATCATTCGTAGTTCTGAAAATAGTGCAAAAGCAAAGATTAACTTAATTGAACGCTTTGGATTATCCGATGCCCAAGCACAGGCCATTATCGATATGCGTTTAAAAGCTTTAACTGGATTAGAGAGAGAAAAGCTTGAAAATGAGTACAATGAGTTAATGGCAAAAATTGCAGAATTACAAGCAATTTTAAATGATGAAAAACAATTGTTAGGTGTCATTCGAGAAGAAATCTTAATTACAAAAGAAAAATTCGGTGATGCTAGAAGAACCGATATTGGATTTGATGATGAAGATATCACAATCGAAGACTTAATTCCAAGAGAAGATACGGTTATCGCCATGACAAAACTTGGATACATTAAGAGAATGACCATTGATAACTTCAAGAGTCAAAACCGTGGTGGTAAAGGAATTAAAGGTATGCAGACAATCGATGAAGACTTTATTGAAGAATTGTTTATGACAACAACACACCACTATATTATGTTCTTCACAAATTCTGGAAGAGTTTACCGCTTAAAAGGATATGAAATTCCAGAATCTAGCCGTACCGCTAGAGGAACCGCCATTGTAAACTTATTACAACTTCAACCAAGTGAAAGAATTACAGCGGTAATTCCAATTGCGGAATATGAAGATAATAATTATTTATTTATGGCCACAAAAAATGGTATTGTAAAGAAAACTTCAATTAAAGAATATGAAAATATTCGTAAATCCGGTCTTGCAGCTATCAACTTGCGAGAAGGTGATGAGTTAATTGAAGTAAAGACAACAGATAATGAAAAAGATATTATCCTTGTTACAAAATTTGGACAATGTATCCGTTTCAATGAAAGTGAAGTAAGAGAAACAGGACGTGTATCTATGGGTGTTATCGGTATGAATTTAATCGAAGGTGATGAAGTTATCGGTATGCAGTTGAATACACAAGGCTCTGATCTTTTAATTGTTTCTGAATATGGAATGGGTAAAAGAACAAGTATGGATGAGTTTACACCACAACGTCGTGGCGGAAAAGGTGTAAAATGCTATCGTATCATGGAGAAAACAGGAAACGTTGTTGGCGTAAAAGCCGTTGATCCAGATGATGAAGTTATGCTCATCACAACACAGGGAATTGTCATTCGACTTCAAGTAAATGATATTTCTGAACTTGGAAGAATTACATCAGGTGTAAAACTTATCAATATGCAAGATGATATTACGGTTGCAAGCATTGCAAAAGTAAGGGAAACTACAGCAGAAGTAACGATAGAAGAAGTCGACACAACAGAAGTGTAAAAATAAAAAATAATTAGTACAAAAGATAAAAAATAAAGAATAAAAGGATAGGGCTGTTATATTAGAACGTTATGTTTCAAAACCATGGGAAATTCGGATTGTATTCAATACGAATAGAATGGGGTTGGGAAGAACTTGTAATAATATGACAGTCCTTTTTGTTATATAAAAAATTTATCTTAAAAAATGGATAGAATTTTAAAATAATTTTTACAATGAAAATGAGAAAACATGGGAAAGGAAGAGAAGTTTGAAGAAATATATATTGTGTATCAAAAAATTTATCGTGTTACAGCTCTTATTTGATGCAGTTTGTGCTGTACTTATGGCGATGATTCCTTATTTTAATAAAGTGTTATTTGATAAAATTCTAAGCAATCGTTATCCTATGAAAATGTTTATTCAGGTGATTATCCTATATCTGCTCTGTATTCTATTGCATTGGATTTTTTCTTATTTGACATCTATTTGCATTTGGAAAGGAGCGATTCGATTTGAAACAGAATTAAAAAAAGATTTCTTTTCGGCTGTTATAAAACTTCCCTATTCTAAGTTTCACTCAAAAACGGTAGGAGAATATTTATCAATACAGGGAAATGATATTGTAGCACTGGAACAGGATTATTTAGAGCCTATATTGGATATTATAAAATCCTCAAATATGCTAATGATCTACGGGATTATAATCTGGAATTTATTAGGCACTAATATCACAATGTTAATTTTAGGTTTATCCATTTTAGCGATTCTTGTACCGAAAATAACTGCAAAAACATTGGCTCGTTATCAGAATGAATATTTAAAAGAAAATGGAAGTTATGTCAATGTAATGAAACAATTTTTAGAAGGATTTTCTTTAATTAATGCTAGAACTTTTGTGGCGATTAACAGAAGACATCATAATAAAATTGAACAAGTGGCAAAGAAACGATATCGATATGGAAGAATGAAGACGTTAACATTAACAACGAGTGGTACTGCTGTGAATGTTATCTCTTTTTTACTTTTTATTCTAATTGGATTATTACTAATAAAGGGAAGTATGACAGTAGGAACAGCCGTGGCAGGTTTTGGATACTTACAGTGTTTCATTGAACCAATTGAATCCATTTTATACGATATAAGTGCGATTCATTCGGTAAAAGATATAAAGAAAAAGATATTAGAGATGATTCAAACGAAAGAACATGATAATAAGAAACAGATTCATTCCATTGAGCGTATTGAGATGAAAAATATTGATTATAAAAATCAGAAATTTGAACTTAAAAATATTCAATGTACGTTCGAGCGAGGTAAAAAATATGCTATTATTGGAGGAAATGGTTCTGGAAAGACGACTTTATTGAAATTGTTGTTAAATTATATTGAAAGTGATAAAGGGGAAATTTTGTTTATAGAAAATATAAATTTGATACATAGAATATGTGAAGGTGAGAGGAAAGTTGATTTATCAAGTGTCATTTATTATATGGAACAACAAAGTATTCTTTTTGATGATACAATAGAAAACAATTTATCTATTTATGGAACTTATCAAAAAGAACAATGGGAAAAAGGTGTTGATCTATTGCCAAAGAAAAAATGGGAAGAAATAAAAAATCGTCCTAGTGGTTTAGCCTTGAGTGGTGGTGAAAAACAATTATTAGCCATTGCTAGAATGATTGCATCAGATAGTCAAGTATATATTATGGATGAGCCATTTTCGGCTATGGATAAAAAAACAGCAGATTATATGCAACAGAAACTATTACAATTAGAAGATAAAATGGTTATTATGATTACTCATAAAACAGATGAAGATTCGTTAGCTCTATTTGATCATGTGTATGAAATGAGAGATGGAAGTCTATATGAATGGAAATAAGGAATAGAATTGCTTTGAAATATAAGTATTCTTTATCTTTATACAGTGAAAATTGACATATGAATTCTCAATTGTTACAATTATGAATAATAGTCATAATGTCAAAAATGAAAATATGATATGGTAAGTATAATAAAAAATAATTTAGATAATGTGTTATTTGATATGTTAGTATATAGTTGAACATTGGGGAATGGGGGTGATTCCATTGGACAATTTACTTTTCTATCTATTATAAATTTTATTAAGAAAGAATGAGGTGATTTTAATGAAAGATTCTCCGTTAAATATTCTTGCTATAAAGACAATACTTCTCAGTATATTTGGCTTAAGTGTACTTCCATTTCTTTCAGTTATCATTCAGTACATAGATTCGATAACTAATTTTAGTTCTGGAAGCGGATATTATGCTAATAGTAGTGAATATATTTTTAAAAGTCCTCTAGTCTATATTGGAATAGTTCTTTGTATTAATATTATCTTAGGATTTTCATACTTAGCCTATAATGCATTAAAGAAAAAGAGCGATGTTTCTAATGAAAAAATGAATTAATATGCTGTTAAGTATTGTTGTGGTCAAGTGTTTTTGTAACACTATGACCACAACAATTTCATAATTTGGCTTTTTAATGTTTTTTATTCTTCTTTGTATTTATAGTCGTGGAGGTGTTTTGTGAAAAAATATAAGAAATATATTTTGTTTTTAATCATGGGGGTGATTTTTGGCGTAGTGTTATGGAGCAGTTCTAGTTCTACAGCCTTTGGACAACTATTTGAGACAACTAATAAGAAAAGAATGGAGAACAAAGAAATAGAAAATAGCGATATCTCTCAATATATGTATCAATATCCCTCAAAGGAACTTGGAATAAAGAAAAGCCAGTTGTCTTATTTAAAAAGTCCACTTGATTCCCAAAATAATTCTTTTCCTATAGAGCAAAGAATGATAAAAAAAGAGGAAGCCATTTCAGATATCCATTTTCTTTTCCAAGTTCTAAAGTATTCTTATGCGGGATATTCCTATTTCGGTGGGGATAAGATATGGAAAAAGGCAAAAAATAATATAATAGATGCTATTAATTCCTATGAACAAGGAATCGATATTTCTGAATTACAACAGCTTCTTTTAGAAGAGTTGGCTTTTGTACAAGATGGGCATTTTACAATAAATTTTTTATCGCCATTAAAGCGCTATCATTTTTATTATAGTGAAAAATATGAAGTTCAAAAAGATTCTGATGGTTATTATATAAAATTAGATAATGGCAATTGGTATATAGAATCGATTAACAATGATTCTAATATAGGTTTTTATATAAAACCATCAATGAATAAAAATGGAGAGTTATGTGATTATATTGGATTTTTATCTACAGAGAATAATATAAATGCCTTGAAAGTAGTGGTAAGAGCAAAGGAAGAATCAAAAGAACTTTTTCTCGCCTTGTCCAGAAGTAATAACCAAGAAACTAGTATAACGAAGGAAGAGAATGATGTATATCATTATTCTGAAATCAATAAGATTCCTATTTTTACAATTCGTTCTTTCGATCCGAATGAAAATTTAGAAGAATTTATGAGTTCAGCCAAGCAAGCGAAAAATCAAGACGTTATCATTCTTGATATTAGAGGAAATTATGGGGGACAAGATATTGCTCCATTCACATGGTTTCAAAATTTTACTGGACAGAGTCCGTCTACAGAAACGACAAACATACGACTTGCGAATTTGATAAATAATTATGTGACCAAATTAGCTGCTAAAAATATAGACTACCAAAGTCTTTCAAAAGAGTTCAAGCAACAGTACAAGAAGGAGTTAAAGATCGCTGATTGTAAAGAAAATAAGTGGTATATAACGAGAGAAACAAAAAAATTTGTAAACAATAAAACGAAAATATTTGTTCTTATGGATAATAAAGTTGCATCCTCTGGGGAAAATTTTATTTGTTATTTGGATACATTGGAAAATGTTGTATTTGTTGGAACGAATAGTTCAGGTAGCTATCTTTCATTACAAAGTATTCGATGTACGTTACCATATTCTCAAATAACAATTACTTATGGAGATTCTATTAGTATTATCAATGATTATGTGGAAGGAAAGGGATTTGAACCAGATGTTTGGATTGGCGGTTCTGATAGTTTAGAAAGGGTCATAAATTTTATTTCTAGAAAGTGAACATAGATGAAGTTTCCTATTCCTATGATAATTTGACAAAGGAAAGAAATTATTGATATAATAGTCACAATACGAATACAAAAGTATTCACAAGTTAGAAAGTTTGACTAAACATAATAATGATCCAATAGGATAGTAAGAGAGATGGAGAGGGAACATGAGAATCGTTGTTATCGATGGACAAGGGGGAGGCATTGGAAAAAGCCTTGTAGAACAATTGAAAAAGAAACTTCCAAAGGAAGAAATCCTTGCCATCGGTGTTCATTCCATTTCCACCTCCAATATGCTAAAGGCAGGGGCTGATCTAGGAGTCACAGGAGAAAATGCCATTGTTTATAATTGTAAAAATGCTAAGATTATTACAGGGCCGATTGGAATCATTGTAGCCAATGGATTGATGGGTGAGATTACAAAAGAAATGGCAGAGGCCATTACAGCTAGTGAAGCCGAGAAAATACTCATTCCTGTGGCAAGATGTTCCGTAAAGGTAGCAGGCGTTCAAGAAATGTCCGTTGGAAAGTATGTGGAACAAGCAGTAGAAATGATAAAACAGCGGTTAGAACAAGAAGAAATGAGCTAAAAGATTAGCTTATCTTTTGCAAGAGCAAAAGAAAAATCGCTTGATAAAAACTTGATAAGAACAAAAAGTAACATTCAAATCAAATTGGAAATTAAAATTTAGATGAAAATAGAAATATAGAAATAATAGAGATCATGAAGATTCTAAACATGGAATTTTTATGATCTTTTTTCTTTTCTTTTAATTTTATGGGAAAGATCTGTTACAAAAAATATGACTAGAAAAAGGAGAGAAAAGTATGAACCAATGGAAGCGGTATGGTGTGAAAATATTTCTAAATGGAGTGAAAATGATTGGATTCCTATTTCTTCTTTCCTTTCTTGTATTTTTTATGGCGAGAATGGCTCCAGGAGATCCGCTTAAGGCTTATTATGGAGAGCGCATCGATCGGATGACCATGGAGGAAAGGCAAAGAGCCATAGAGAAATTAGGGATCAATGAGCCTTTTATCAAACAATATAGCCTGTGGCTCAAAGGTGTTATGAAAGGGGAGGTAGGAATCTCTTATCAATATAAACAGCCAGTTATGAAGGTAATAAAAGGTGTCATTGGAAATACCATGTTGCTAGCAGGCAGTGCTTATATCTTTACTTTTTTACTGGCATTTCTTTTGGCAATTTTTTGTGTTTATTATGAACAATCGTTATTGGATCGCTTTTTATGTAAAGTAGGTACGATTTTTACTTGTATTCCCTCGTTTTGGTTAGCGCTCCTTTTTATTTTAATTTTTTCTGTGAATCTAAAGTGGTTTCCTTCCAGTGGAGCTTATACAGCAGGAGGTGAAAGAACGATAAAGGATCTGTTCCTTCATTTAGTATTGCCTCTTTTGGTTTTAATATTGGAGCATCTTTGGTATTATGCCTATTTGCTCAGAAATCGATTGATTGAGGAAACAAGAAAAGGTTATGTGACGTTTGCGTTAGGAAAAGGGATTCCAAGATGGAGGGTATTAGTTTTCCATTGTGCAAGAGGAGCAATGCCTTCTTATCTTAGTTTAATGGCATTGTCGGTTCCTCATATTTTAGGGGGAACTTATATTGTTGAGAAAGTATTTTCGTATCCAGGGCTTGGAACTCTTTGTTTTGAGAGTGCAAAATATCATGATTATAATTTACTCATGATGCTAACGATAATAACCGCATTTTTTGTATTAGTATCCAGTACGATAGCAAAGGTTTTATCGGAATGTATCGATCACAGGATGAGAAGGGAGTGAGAGGATGAGAGACGAGAAGAAGTTTCCAAAGGTTTCTGCCATTGTATTATGCATCATTTGCGTTAGTTGTTTCTGCTCAGAATGGATTATGAACCATGATCCTCTTTATTTGAACTTAGAACATATTGGAGAAGCACCAAGTCGAGAATTTTTCTTTGGGACGGATACGATGGGACGAGATGTATTTTCTATGATATGGTATGGGGGAAGAGTTTCTTTGCTGATCGGGTTTCTTTCCGCTCTCTTTTCCTTTGTAATCGCCATTTTGTATGGAGGGATCAGTGGATTTTCTAGCAAGTGGCTTGAGCATTTTCTAATGAAAGTATTGGATCTTGTATTAAGTATTCCGTCTATTTTACTTGTTTTATTTTTACAAGCGGTGATGAGAAATCATTCCATTTTGTCTATTACGATAACCATCGGTCTTACCAGTTGGTTTCCTATGGCGAAGATGATTCGTACCGACGTTCGCCAGCTGAGAAAGGAAAATTATGTTTTAATTGCGAAACAGACAGGAGCAAGTTTCTTTTATTTATTGCGTGTCCATTTTCTTCCCAATGTGTTACCATCCATTCTTTTTATGATCATAACGAATATTGGATCTGCCATCGCCTCAGAAGCCACATTAAGTTTTTTAGGAATTGGACTTCCCATTGAACAAGTATCATGGGGAACGATGCTTTCCCGTGGGGATCAAGCATTATTGGCAAATGAATGGTGGCTCATTGTAATTCCAGGGTTCTTTTTAATTGTTGTTATTTTATGTATTACGGCTATTGGAAATTATTTTAGAGAGGAGACGATTACGAAATGTAGTAATTTATCTTACCAGCATAAGAGGAAGATAAGAAAGACGTTTTAGAGGTAGAAGTTAGAAGTAGTAGGAGGAATAAAATGATAAGAAAAATAAAAAAAAGATGGATTAGTGCACTTGCTATTTTATTAGCGATTGTCATAACAGGATGTGGTAGTGCTCGTTCAGAAGATAAAAAAAATGATGAGAAAGGAGGAGAGGGGAAACGCAATACGCTCGTATATGGCAGTACCGATTATACAAGTATCAATCCTGCTTTATATGAGCATGGAGAGATTAACTCTTTGATTTTCTCAGGGCTTACCGCTCATAATGAAAACAATGAAGTCGTTGCTGACTTAGCAAAAAGTTGGGATTTTAATGAGGAAACAAACGAGTATACCTTTCATTTACGAGAGGATGTGTTATGGCAAGACGGAGAGCCTTTTACGGCAGAAGATGTAAAGTTTACATTAGAAACCATTATGAATCCTGAGAATGCATCGGAAATTGCATCCAATTATGAGGATATAGAGGAGATTCAAATCCCAGATGAAAATACCGTTGTGCTAAAGTTAAGTGACAAAAACGTAGCGATGCTTGATTATATGACGGTAGGAATTTTGCCAAAACACTTGTTAGAGGGAAAAGATATTACGACAGATGAATTTAATCAAAATCCTATTGGAACAGGGCCATATCGTTTAACAAAATGGGAAGTAAGACAATACATAGAGTTAGAAAAAAATGAAAACTATTATGGCCGAGAGCCAAAGATTGAAACGGTGATATTTAAAATTGTACCTGATGAGAAAGTGAGAGCCATGCAGCTTCAATCAGGAGAGTTAGATCTTGCACAAATTTCTCCAAAGGATGCAAAGACACTAAATGGAAAAGATGGATACACCATTTATGATAGGAAAACAGCGGATTATCGAGGGATTCTTTATAATTTTAAACATCCATTTTTTCAAAAACACCGTGAAGTAGTCAATGCTTTAAGTTATGCTATCGATCGGCAAGCGATTATTGATACGGTGCTATTAGGAGAAGGAACGATTGCCTATTCTCCTTTGCAAATGGGTCCGTATAATAATGATAAAATCAATAAGTATTCCTATGATCCCAAAAAGACACAAGAGCTGTTAGAACAGGCTGGGTGGATAAAAAAAGATGGTGTGTATGAAAAAGATGGCGATCGACTGGCTTTTACGATTACTTGTGGAGAAGGCGATCAAGTTCGAATCGATATGGCAACTATCTGTGCGCAGCAACTGCGAGAAATCGGTGCCGATGTCAATGTGGCAGTGGAGGCAAATGTGGATTGGGAAGGACAAGAAGCCTATTTAATTGGTTGGGGAAGCCCATTTGATCCCGATGATCACACGTATAAAGTGTTTGGAACGAACAAAGGGGCAAATTATAGCGGTTATTCCAATGAGATGGTCGATCAATGGCTGTTAAAAGCCAGAAGAACCGATAATGAGGAAGAGAGAAAGAACTATTATAATAAATTCCAAGAAGAGTTAGCAAAAGATTTACCTTATACATTTCTTGCCTATGTAGACGCTATTTATGTGAGCAGCCGCCCGATTACAGGAATTACAGAAGATACACTTCTTGGACATCACGGTGTAGGAATTTTTTGGAATATTGAAGATTGGGAAATAGAGTAAGAAAGAGATAGGAAGAAGATAGGGATAAAAAATACTATTAAAAAGATAGGAGAATTTTTAGGAAAGAAAATGGTGCAGTAGGAGCATGGAACAAAAAGAACGATTATTAGAAGTTGAGAATTTATCCATTGTTTTTCCAAGTAAGATAGGAAAACAGATAGTTGAAAAAAAGGCTCTCGATGGGGTATCTCTTTCTCTCCTACAGGGGAAGACATTAGCCCTTGTAGGGGAGTCTGGATGTGGAAAATCTATTTTTTGTAAAAGTATTATGAATCTTTTGCCAACGACTGCTCATAGGGTGAGTGGTTCGATTCGGTACAAAGGAATGGATTTGATGTCAGCAAATGAAAAACAGATAGGAAGGATTCGAGCAAGAGAGATTGCAATGATTGCACAAGATCCTGTTTCTTGTTTCCATCCGATGATTCCTGTAGGAAAGCAGATAATAGAGGGAGCGAGAAGGCATTTATCTTTATCAAAAAAAGAGGCAAAAGCATATGGACTCTCATTACTAGAGCTGGTAGGAATTGAAAAAGAACGGTTTGATAGCTATCCCGATGAATTTTCAGGAGGAATGTTACAAAGATGTGCCATAGCCACAGCAATCTCTTGTAATCCACAGCTTTTAATTGCAGATGAGCCGACAACAGCATTAGATGTAGTAACACAACTTCAAATTTTAGAACTATTAAAAAATCTACAAAAAGAAAGAGGGATGACACTCCTTTTTATTACCCATGATTTAGCGGTAGCAAGAAAAATGGCGGATCACATTGGCGTTATGAGTCATGGCAGGTTAGTGGAGTTTGGAGACGTAGAAGAGATTTTTGAACAGCCAAAGGAAAAAGAAACAAAAGAGCTAATAAAAGCGGTTCCAACCAGTTGGGGGTGGAGAGAGTGAAAATGGAACACAAACAATGGGAAGAAGTTAAGAATGATGAGAAAAATGATAAGAGAGAAGGAAAGAGCTTATTAAAGGTTCACAACGTAACAAAACAGTATATACAAAAAGGAGGGGGGCGTACTGGAATAGAAGGAATTTCATTCACGATACAAAGAGGAGAGTTTTATGGAGTAGTTGGGGAGTCGGGAGCAGGGAAGTCTACATTAGGAAAAATAATAGCAGGAATCGAGCAACAAGACAGTGGTACTATCCAGTTTTTTGGAAAGGAAATACAAATGGTATTTCAGAATCCATTTTCAGCGGTGAATCCGAAAATGAAAATAGAGAAAGTGATTATGGAACCATGGAATATTAGAAAAATTGGTTCTTATAAGGAAAGAAAGAAAAAAGTAGAAGAAATGCTTTCTATGGTTGGATTAGAATCGTCTTTAAAGAATTGTTATCCATTGGAAGTGTCAGGGGGACAGCTACAAAGAGTCTTACTTGCTAGAAGTCTTATGTTAGATCCTGAATTATTGATTGCCGATGAAATGACAGCATCCCTAGATTCCACTGTACAAAAGCAGATGATGGAACTATTATTAGAATTAAGACAAAAGAGGTCATTTGCTTGTATGATTATTTCGCATGATTTACCTCTTGTTTATCAAATGTGCGAAAGAGCCATGGTGATACGAAAAGGAAGATGTGTAGAAGAGGGAAATGTGATGGATCTATGGCATGATCCAAAGTCAGAGGAAACAAAAAGAGTTCTAAATTGTGTGGAGCAAATTTCTCATAATAACTAAGGATAAGAACATAGAAATACACGCAGAGTACAAATAACAATGAGAGATGGATAACATCTATAAGAACAGTCGGAATAATAAAAATAGTAAAAATAAATAAGAGTAAGAATCAATGATAATAAGAAGAAGGAAAGTAGTATCAGTCATAAGAAGGAGAAACTATGGATTTACAAACATATTTAAAACAACATAACAAATTAGCAATTGCATTTTCAGGAGGGGTGGATTCTGTTTATTTATTATATTCTGCGGTACAAGCAGGATGTGATGTTCATGCCTATTTTATTAAATCACCGTTTCAGCCTGAATTTGAACTAGAAGATGCAAAAAAAATGATTGCACAGTTAAAAGTACCGTTTACAGTAAAAAAAGTGTCGGTGTTGGAGAATAGAACAGTGGCTAGTAACCCAGAAAATCGTTGTTATTATTGTAAGCAAGCAGTGTTTTCTACGATTCAACAATTAGCATTGGAGGATGGGTATGAAGAAATTGCAGATGGAACAAATGCATCCGATAATTATGATGATAGACCTGGAATGAAAGCATTGCAAGAGATGGGAATCCTCTCTCCATTAAGGGAATGTGGTTTGACAAAGGCAGAAATAAGAAAACGCTCAAAAGAAGCGGGATTGTTTACATGGGATAAGCCAGCTTATGCATGTCTTGCTACAAGAATTCCAACTAATAAAACAATTACAGAAGAAATATTACAAAAAGTAGAATACGCCGAAAAAGGTTTATTTGCTATGGGATTTTCTGATTTTCGTGTGCGTGTGATGAAAGAGGACAATGGGGCAAAGCTTCAAGTGACAAAGAGAGATTTTGAAAGATTGATGGAAAAACGAGAAGAAGTATTCAATCACTTAAAAAATTATTTTGACGTAGTAACAGTGGATTTAGACCTTAGATAATCATATTTCATAACAGTAGAAAGAGGAATAATTTTATGGATCAGGAAAACATTTTAAAATTATTACAGAAAGTAAAAGATGGACAAGTATCGCCAGAGCAAGCGGTGCTAGAACTGAAAATGAAGCCGTTCGAAGACCTTGGCTATGCAAAAATTGATCATCACCGTGGAGTAAGACAGGGGATTCCAGAGGTGATTTTTGGAAGTGGAAAAACTGCGGAGCAGATCATAGGAATTGCAAGTGCTATGAAGGAAAAGGGAAATTCTAATATTTTAATTACAAGGCTATCAAAAGAAAAGGCAAATTACATAAAAGAAAAGTTAGAACTTTCTTATGATGAACTATCAGGTATTGGAGTCGTAGGGAAAAAAAGTGAAATAACCGCAGAAACGACCATTGTCGTGGCAACAGGAGGAACGAGTGATATGCCGATTGCAGAAGAGGCAGCACTGACTGCGGAGGTGTTAGGTAATAAAGTTGTACGCCTTTATGATGTGGGAGTAGCAGGACTTCATCGATTGCTCTCTCAATTAGATGTGTTAATGAGTGCTAAAGTGATTATAGCTGTTGCAGGGATGGAAGGTGCTTTAGCAAGTGTTATTGGAGGGCTAGTGGACTGCCCTGTGATTGCCGTTCCAACGAGTATTGGATATGGTAGTAATTTAGGAGGGCTATCCGCATTATTATCCATGTTAAATTCTTGTGCTAGTGGGGTGAGCGTTGTCAATATTGATAATGGATTTGGAGCAGGATATTTGGCAAGTATGATTAATCATTTATAGAATGGTGAAAACGTTTCAAATGATAATAAAAATAAATGATGAAAACCGATGATAAACTATAATGGGCATAGGGATAAAAGAATGAAATTAAAAATAGAAAGGAAGAATGACGATGAGAACGCTTTATATCGAATGTAATATGGGAGCCGCTGGAGATATGCTAATGTCCGCTCTTTATGAATTATTAGAAGAAGAGCAGAAAAAACAGTTTTTAGAGAAAATGAATCATCTTGGAATTGATGGATTATCCATTGAGCCAAAACGAGTACAAAAATGTGGCATCTATGGAACTCATATGTCTGTATTAATTGATGGACAGGAAGAACAGGAACATAACAGTGGAGAATCAGGACATCATCATGAGCATAGTCATAGCGAAGAAGAGTTAGGGCATCATCATAAACATAGTCATAGCCATGAAGAGTTAGGACATCATCACGAACATAGTCATAATCATGGCGAGTCCGATCATCATCACGAACATGGGCATAATCATGGCGAATCCGATCATCATCATGATCATGAACATAGTCATACAGGACATCATCATTATACCTATCAGATGATTGTGGATAAAGTAGATCAGTTTGATTTACAACAAAGGGTGAAAGATAAAATTAAAGAGATCTATGGATTAATTGCACAGGCCGAATCAGAGGCTCATGAAGCTCCAATCGAACAGATTCATTTTCATGAAGTGGGATCGTTAGATGCTATTGCCGATGTAACAGGATGTAGCCTTTTAATGGAACTATTACAAATAGAAAAAGTGATTGTATCACCGATCCACGTTGGGAATGGAACAGTTCGTTGTGCCCATGGGGTATTACCAGTTCCGGCTCCAGCAACCGCTCATATTTTAAAAGAAGTTCCATTTTATACGGGTACTATTATGACAGAATTGTGTACACCTACAGGGGCAGCAGTGTTAAAGGCTTATGCCAATGAGTTTGGTTCTATGCCAATTATGAAGGTTGAAAAAATCGGATATGGAATGGGACAAAAAGAGTTTGAAGTAGCCAACTGTGTTCGAGTATTTTTAGGAGAAGTAGAACAAGAAAAGAAACAGAGCGAATCTTTAAAAGAGAAAGAGCGTATCGTAGAAATTTGTTGCAACCTAGATGATATGACACCAGAGGCAATTGGCTATGTTATAGATATGCTTTTAGAAGAAGGGGCTCTTGATGTATTTACAACGCCAATTATGATGAAGAAGAACCGTCCTGCAACGATGCTAACTTGTCTATGCTCAACAGAAATAAGTGACCATATGATTCAAAGAATACTAGAGGAAACAACTACAATAGGAGTACGCTATGTAAACTATGAGAGAAAGACATTAGAATCCACTTTTGAGAATATAGAGACAGAATGGGGAAAGATTCGTATGAAAATAAGTGAGGGACATGGGATTAAAAAACAAAAACCAGAGTATGAGGATGTGAGACGAATTGCAAAAGAGCAGGGAATCTCTTTTCAGAAGGTGTTAGAGTCTATTTTAAAGGAAAGAAAGTAATAGAAAAAATAGAAAATAAATAGCCTCTATTCTATATAGAAATAGATGATAGAAAATAAGCGATAGGAGAGTAAGAAGAGCCATTGTAAAATAAGTTGCTCTTCTTACATTTCTATTTGGATGAAAGTTTGGGTTTTACGATAGCTCTTGTTTACGCGAAAGCAACCAGTCATAGAACAGTATTTTAACTCTTCTATGATGATAATTTATAAATATGAGAAAGTTACGAATGATATCTTCCATTATAAAAAGAATAGTAGGAAAAAGGGAAATGGAATAAATTGTGTTGGTTATCATGTTTAAACACTAGATATAGTGTATGTAAAAAATAGAACAAGAAAATGAAAAAAAGTTGTAATAAAGTGTTGACATTGTAATTATTATTTGTTAGAATAATCTAGCATTAAGCAATCGATGTAACAACTAAATAGTCTATTAATTTAGGCACAAGGAGAAGTACTCAAGTGGCTGAAGAGGTGCCCCTGCTAAGGGTATAGGTCGTTTGCGCGGCGCGCGGGTTCAAATCCCGCCTTCTCCGTTCTTTTTTTGTTCGAAAACAGAGTAGGAAAAAGAAATAAAAAAGTTGTTGACAATGACATGACGATATGATAAGATAAATGACGTTGTCGCGAAAAGTGATTGCAAAATGAAAAGTTTTGAAGAAAAGAAATGAAAAAAGTTCTTGACAAACAAAACAAAATGAGATATAATAAATAAGCTGTTTCGAAAGAGACAGAAAGAAAATTGATAATTGAATAATGAAACAACCTTGAAAATTCCAAGAGATATAAAGATTGAGAAATCAATCGATGGACAAGTGTCCAACATTCTTGGTCGTTGAGAAATCAACAACCCAAACACAGTAAACAAGGGATAAATTAGCCAAGCTAAGTTTTGAACTGAAGATCAACGGAAGTTCTATCAATCTTCGATTGAAGAA
>DVIZ01000024.1 GCA_018710905.1 Candidatus Scybalomonas excrementigallinarum
TTATCATACTTATAATGAAGGACTTGCTTTACGGTTTCACTGATGGCTTTTTCTTCATAGATTAGATTTCCTCGACTATCGTAGCGAAGTTTTAACGTTGCTCCTTGTCCATCTTCTACGAGAGTCACTCGCTCTCGATTATCATAGGTATAAGAAATGCAAAGATCTTTTTGATGTTCTTCTACTTCTACGAGATCACCCTGTTCATCGAACAAACCACTATGACGAATTTCCTTTGTAATCCGATTCTTTTCATTGTATACGAACGATACTTTTTCGTATAAAAATCTTGTATCACCTATCGATTTACAATCATATTCCTTATTATTAGAATTTAAACTCTCTTCTTCCTGTTTCTCTATCTCTTTGGCTGGTGTTAAAACAGTAAGTAAGTTTCCTCTTCTATCGTATTGATAATAGGTTGTTTTTCCAAAGGCATCGGTTTTTGATGTAATGTTATCCAGTAAATCGTATGTATAATTAGCTTCTACTTCTCCATTTGGATCTAGAATTGTGATTAATCGTCCTGCTTGATCGTAGGCATACTCATATCCAATACCATCATCCTCTTGATCATCATAGTATTCTGGCAGGATATGTTTGATTCGATTGCCTTCTGCATCGTAGAAGAAGCGTTCACATCCTCCATCTGGATAATGGATTCTTATGTTGTTATAATCGCTATCGTATTCATAGCGAATGCCTTCCCCATCGTCTACTTCTTCTTCATAGGCGTTTGGATGGACTTCTTTTAGAATGTTTCCTTCTCCATCTCGAAGGATTCTCTCATGACTTCCATCGGGATGAATCGTATCCACTAGCCGATCGAGGAAGTCATATTTATAACTGATTTCTCCTTGCTTTTCTTTCCATGCTTTTGGAGAATACTCGGCTAATAACCGTCCCATTCCATCATAAAGATACCGAGATTCGTTTCCTTCTCCATCTCGAATTAATGTTCGATAGTTATCGGCATTATAGCCAAACTCAATCGTTCCAATGGAATCTTTTTGCTCCATTAATCTTCCGACTCTATCATAGATAAAAGTAATTTCTTCTCCGTCTGGATATTGGATTTTCGCTGGCTTTCCTTCGCTATCTCGATATGAATAAGTTGTATTTTGTCCTCTCTGATCGATGCTGGACAAAAGTCTTCCAAAACGATCGTACTGATATGATGTTGTAAGAAATACTCCATCAGACACTAGCTCTTTCATTTCTAGCATATTGTGATGTTCATCATAGACATACTTCGTTACTTGCCCTGCATTATTTTTCTTCCAAACAAGATCCCCTTGCATGTCATAGACAAAGGATTCCTCATATCCACTTGGTTTTTCTTCTTTTGTGACTCTTCCAAGCGTATCATATATCCACTTTTTGGCTTGTCCTAATCGGTTAATTTCTTTTATACGATATAGATTTTCACTATATTCATAAACCTCTTTTGTTCCATCTTGATAAAGAACAGCCGTTACTTCCTGATCGAGTCCATACTCATAGATCGTTGTCTTATCCCCAATGTTTGTATAGACCTTTGTCTGACGTTTTTCGTCCAAATATTCTGCTTGGTAAATATCCCCATTGGCTAGTGTTTGTAAAATAACACGCCCTTTGTCATCGTATTCATTGGTAAGATAAGCAACACCTGCTTGATCGATGGCTCTTGTTAGGTAATCATTTTCATCGTATTCATAATGGGTAATTCCTTGATCCATATGGATGACATCGACTAAACAATCATTTTCATACCGATATTGGATCGTTCGACCGATATGGTCTTTCATTTGGATAAGAAGTCCATCTTTGAATGTAAAAAATACGGTATAACCAAGGGCTGTTACCATCTTTTCTAAAGTAGATTCTTTGTAATAGAATTGCAACTTTTGTCCATTTTGATCTTCAATGGATTCTAATAGCCCTGTTTCTTGATACCAATAGGTTCGATGTTGTTTCCTATCGACTAACTTCCACTTCGTATCGACTTTTTCAAACGTGAACCAGTCACAACCTTTTGTCCTTTGAACAAAGGATTCCCCTGTCCATTCAAACAATAAATGATGTCCCGTATCGAGTTCTACATGAACCTTATCTTCGCCTTTTACTCGGATTAGTCGTCCTTCATAAGAGAATTTCCAACCCTTTCCTAGTATACCATATTTTAGGTTTGTAGAGGTATAGTTTCTCTGTAATAAAATATCTTTTTGAATGTCTGGAAAACGGAAATCTGTTGTATGAATAAAGAAGCTACCTGTTACGGAATCGATTGGCTCTCCATAGTTTTTTGTAAGAGCATTAGCAGCTAAATTTCGTGTTCCCATATTTTTAATATCATTCCATGATACCTCTTCTCCACAAACAAGTGCGCCAAGCACATCCACACTGGTATCGGTTATTGTATGATAAGCAAGAGTGAACGCTTTTCTACCAACACAAGAATCCATATGTTTTCTAGCAAAATTCAATCCATAATCGGAAAGTTTTCCTCCAATTCCTCCCTTGATTACTTCGATTCCAAAGTTTTTTAACGTTGTCATCGGATTAATTTTTCCATTCATCATGTAGTCATCCAACATACTACTGGCTAAATTAAATCCACCTTTTTGTGTCAGTGACACAAGCTTTCCTGCCTTACTTGCAAGTTTTCCGGCACTACCTCCTACAATTGCTTTTCCTGTTACCACATCAAATGCGATATCCGTAATCATAGAAGCCATATCATATGCCCCCTGATTTCCCATAAACAAAGTATCTCGCAGTATATTGGATGGCGGAGAAGTATCACAGTTAGCCACCTTGCTATATCCACTTAATCCTTCGGAAATATCACCAATGGCAAAAGCTCCTTTTACAGCTGCCCCCACTAAAACAGGTGCTGCTACCCCTCCTGTTGCTGCACAAAGGGCAACAGCTCCCACTACCGTTACGAGGCTTTTAATTCCATTCCATAACTTTTGCTTACTTGCCTGTTTTGTTTCAATTAATGCTGCTGTCACTGCGTCATTATTCTCTTGTCGCATCTTTGCATCATCTTTTGTAAGTTCGGCTTCCACTTCACTTGCAGATGGGACTGCCTCTGGATGGTCGTCTGCCACTTGCTTTACAAAGGTCGAAGTAATTTTGATCTCTTCTTCTAATGTAATCTCATCTTCGCCACCTTCTCCTAAGCTCATCTTGACCTTTTGCTCTCCACAAAGCATGATGTTTTTAATCGGTGTTTCCCCTGCCATCATTCCCTTTTGTGCCTTTAGATTGATATCCAATCCAGTAATCGAAATGCTTCCACTTTGATTCAGGGATAGAAGGGCTGCACCAACGTTGTAGCTTAACGTATCTGGTGTTAAGTCCATGGAGTTTCCATTTGGTGTGGAGAAACTTTTATTTTCTGGACTTTTTCCTCCGCCTCCAGAACTGGAACCACCACTAGCTCCGCTGCTAGAGCCTCCTCCTGTACTTCCACCGATTCCATTTCCGCTTGTGGATTCTCGTATGGCATGAACCGCGATAGCACTTTGTTCATCGTGATCTGGAAAATAAATATGAACACGGCTATCTTCTTCTGGCATACAATAAATACTGCTACTTTCAATGGCATAAGTAAAATATTTTCCGTTGCTGTCATACACAGGATCAATATCAAAATGGACTCGTACTCGATTTCCACTTCGTTCCTTGACCGTTGCCGGAATGCTCATTCCAAAGATTCTTGGATTTTGCTCTTTTTTACACCAAATGCCTTCTTTTCGTGATAACGTATACTGATAGCTTAGCTCTCCATTTTTTGTACAAAGGGTAACCTCTGTTACAATCGTTTGGATTCGATTGAAATGGATCTCTTCTCCAAGCCATAAATATTCCCTCGTTTGGATATGAAAGCTAGAAGCCTCTTGGGATAAAATGTTCTTTTCTTCTAAATCTTTTTTGTAATGCTCCATATCCTTTCGTAGGATATAGTCTTCTTTCGTTAATGTCTTCCCATAAGTGAGATTTGGAATCCCAAGATAGGCTCTTCCATGATCACTTGCAGGATCGACAAATAAGTATGCTCCAAAATGACTGGCTAATCGTTTGATAAATGTCCAGTCACTCTCTTCATACTGTAAAAGCATTTCTGGGATTTTGGCTCCCTTTGTTCCACAATCTTTTACTTCTGCACTGGAATAATCCGCTAATACAGTTTGAATAACTTGTAAATAAGTTGTGCTTCCATTTAGAAAACTTCTACTTTTTTTGATTCGCTCCCACTCTTTTGTGTAAGAATAGGCTTCTATGTATACATAAAAAAGCCCCTTTTCTTCCTTGGTGATCATCGTTTCTATCTTTCCATCAAAGATCACCTTTCCACCCGTTCGTTTTTTCTCTCGTATTTGAATCGATTTCTTCGTTGCTCTTTCTACAATCTCTTCTACTTTTTCTTCCTCAACAAGAAGTTTTAAGGAACAAAAGGCATGACGATTTAACCCTTGTTCCAATCGAATCCGCTCTACTTGGACAACCCCTTCTAAGGAAACTTCAATCATTAGTTCTTTATAAGTTAGCCCCATAGACTTCCTCCTTATTTCTTACGCACCTTCTTCTGGTTGCCCTGATGTGGTGATTTCAATTTCACCGCCATACACACAATAGAGCTTTGCTCCTCCCAATAATGGCTTCGCCTCATCTGCTTCTACCTGTTCTTTTCCATAGTTCCACTCTTGTCCCATACATAGTTCTAAAAGACATTCTCCCAACACTTTTAGTTCCCCTGTATTATCAATCGATACTTCTTCTTTTTTCTTCTTTCCACAAAAGAATTTTCCAATTTTATCGATTGCGCTATCGGGACATTCCTCTTCTACCTTCTTTTGCACTTCTTTTGCACTTCTTCTGCCGCTTTTTGGGTACTTGGATTTTCCATGCTATAACAGCCACCAAAGTTAATAATATTCGTATGTTTAACACAGTCCGCTACTGTCATAAGTGGCATTTGTTTTAAATAAATTCCATGAGTATTTTGTAACACGATCATGCTTCCTCGCATTCCTTGGGTACAAGTAACTGTTGCACAGTGTACTACATAGGTATCTTGTAAATCCGCCATTATATCACCTCAATTTCTTTCCATTTAAGACCAATGACTCTTCTTCTTAGTAAACTTTCTAACACTTCTAGGCTAATACAGGGCTTTAAAAATCGTTTATCATCCAAAGCAAACACTTTATGGTCTCCGATCTTTTGGCTATCAAGCACGAGCCGTTTGATACTTCCATTGTCGTAATATTCTGTTTGTTCCGAAAACATATCCATTTTCTTCAATAATAGATGATGGTATGAATACATCTTTCCTGTTTCTTTTTGTATCAACGTAATGGGTTTAAAAAGCATGTCATCCTCATACATATCAAAGACGCGTTTTACAAGATCGGATACCATATAGACAGGGCTCATAATAAAATCAGGAGCCGTTTCTCCACTGTTACTTGCAAGATACATCGTTGTGGAATCATTTAATTGCTCTGCGTCTTCATGGAAAAAAATGCGGCGCACTCCACAAATATCAAAATCCCTAAATTGAATGCAATCTGGTAACGTCTGATCCTGCTCTATCATAAAAAATCTCATTGTGCCTTCTCCTCCCGTTCTACGAATATGACTTGTAACTGTTCTGGCTCTAAGTGAACAAATGGTAACTCTTGCTCCATAAAAATGGCATAAGAAAGATCCGCACCTTGAAACTTTGTTTCTTCCCATGTACAGTTGGTAAACTCTGCATATTGTAGGTTTGCCTCTTCAAACACACACTGGCGCATTGTGCAGTTTAAAAATCTCGCTCCTCGTAAATTACTTTTTGTAAAGTCTACTTGTTCCAATGTGCAGTTTTCAAAAATAACAAACGGCATAAACTGTTCAGTACAACTGGATTCTTTTACTTCTAATTCATACCAGTAGCTTGTTGCTAATGAATCTTCTTGTTCTCCTGATTTTGCCTTTCTTACCTTTCGTTCCCATTGTTTTTGCTCTTTTTTCACCCGATCCACATGGGCAAGTATTTCACTATGATCCCGATATTCTCCAAATCGAATGTACCAAACTTCTGGTTTTTCGATCTTGTCAAAGTCTTCATTCTCTTCAATATCCCGAAATACAAATCGAAGTTGCTCGGCCAGATAACTATTACATGTAAATACCATATCTTGGATGATATACTCGATATCATAACGGTTGATTTTCCCCATATATTTTTTACTATCAATAAATAGTTTTTCTTTGATTTCTTGCAGATTATCCCATAAAAAATCAAGAGATTCCTCTACAACAATTGGCTCTTTGTCGAGATACCATCTTGCATCCATCATATGAAGAAGCAAATGATAGTGATCCGACCATAATTCTGTCCGAAGAACAGAGAAATAAAAAAACATAATGGGATCTTTTTTTACTTGCTCCATCTCTTCTCTTCCCTTATGAAACATCTGTTTGAATCTCATAACAAGTTCTGGGAGTTTTTCCCCGATTCTTTCGATAAACTCTTCTTTTTTTGTGTCAATCCACTCCTGTTGCTCGATTTGAAATTTTTGTAATGCTTCTTCTCTTATCATAATTTCTTTTTATCCCATTCCTTTTCCTACATTTTCTTCTACTTTCTTTATCCTTCTATACCTTATGTTCTAGTCAATCTTTACTTCGGTTCCTTGAATTTTTAATGTACCATCTTGTAAAAGCTGTATCTGTCCACCTTTCGTACATGCGACTACTACCGTCTCCCCTCCATGAACGACAAGATCTTCCTCTGCCTCTATGGATATATTATTTTCTGCTTGAATCTCGATTGTTTGTGCCGATTGTAAGGTGAGCGTTCCATCATTTCCAATCTGAACAACGGCACTTCCGCCTGCACAAGATAAGAAAATGCCTTCTTCTCCCATTTTCATTTCCTGTCCATTTGTATTGCTTAAATATTTCGTAGAAGGGTTGGACATTTTATCGGAACTTTCCGCTCCCCCTCCACTAGAACTACTGGAACTACTAGAGCTTTGAACCGCTCCTCCACTACTTCCTTGTACTTCTCCTTCATAAGTGTTTACTGCACTAATGGCAATCGCATCTTTCGTATGTTTTGATGGAAAATAAATGCGGACTTGATCGCCTTTTTCTGGCATGTAATACCATCCACTTCCATCTTTTGATGCCGATAGCGTAGAGAAATCGAACCAATGGACATCTTCACTTCCAGCTTTATCAATATCTAAATGTACTTTCACCTGTGTTCCCGATATTTCTAGCACACTAGAACTTAAGGCGACTCCGATGATATTCATTGGGTATTTCTTTTTCGCTAGAATCCCTTCCTTTTTTTGTAAATCGCAGTAACAAGAAAGGATTCCCTTTTTTAACACATATTCATAACTCTTAATAACAAATGATTTTCCTTTATAAGTTACGGCTTCAAATATTTCAGGAAGATGATTGGTTTTGATTGTCATAATAAAAAAATCACTATCACTGACTCCTTTTCCTTCTTGAATCCAATAATCATATTCACCAAATTGTTTTTGAAATGCCTTTTTTTCATAGGAAAACTCTTCTTTTTTTATACTTGGAACACCAATATAAAGTTCTGTGCTTTCTCCATGAATTCGACAAGTAAGGGGGGCATAAAGTTCAGAACACATCCGGCTTAAAAATCCCCAATCCGTTTCGTTATATTGCACTTTTATCTCTCCGATTGGCTTGTCCTTTGCATAAAACTTCATATTAGTCTTTGGATACTCTTCTAAAATTTTTTGTGCCAATTGCTGATAGGTCATAGAAGTCTTCTGAAACGATCTGGATTTTTTCTTTCGATCCATTAAGAAACTTAAACTCTTGGCTTCTATGCTAACCTTAGATACTTTTCCTTCTCCTTGAATGGATATATTGGTTAGGACTCCTGAAAAAATCGTTCCTTTTTTCTTTAATTGAACCGTAATCGTTTCTTGCTCTTTTAAATGATAAATTGTTTTTTCCTCGGTTCCTTCTTTCAAATATCCAGACATTTTTAGGGAGCTATGCTGACCCACTTGGCACTGAATGTGTAGGCTTGTAATTTCTTCAACTTCCAATCCTTTTATCGAAATTTGATCTGCTGTATACGCCATATGCTTTCTCCTAATTTTCTACAATCATCATTCCATGTAACTGAATTTCTCCTTGTTTTACTTCCATATCCGCTCCCGAATCGCTAATAACTTGAATTTTTGTTTGTGATTTTAAATTCAATTCATTTTTCGCTATAATCGTCAACATTTCACCGGCTGAAATTTTAATGTCTTGTAGGGCATCTAGTACGACATTTCCATCATTTTTTAAAATAATGCTTCCATTTCCTGCCCCTGCCATAATGTATACACCATCCTCTTTAAATTGCACTTGATTATTTTGTTCGGTTTGGATATTTCTTACACTTGGATCTCCCATCGGATCGACACTGCCTGTACTCGCCCCTCCACTGCTGCCACTAGATCCGCCACTGCTACTAGAAGATTGTGGCTCATGTGCCTTAATACTCGTAATGACATAGCCTTCTTTTTCATTTCGGGTAGGAAAATAAACTCTGACACTTTCCCCTTTTTCTGGCATACAGTACCAACCACTTCCATCAGAAGAGGAAGCAACTGTGGAAAATGGAAACCAATAGTTACTATCCCCTCCATTGCCTGTATCAATTTCCATCTGGACTTGTACTTTATTTCTTTTCACATCGGCTACTGTTCCATCAATGGATACCCCTGCAATCTTTTTGTTATAATAAGGAATCGTTTTCATTCTTTCTTTTTGATGCAATTCATATGTATTCGTTAAAAGTCCATTTTTTAATTCTCGTTTTACAGAAGAGATATACCACGGATTTCCTCGATACGTAATCTGATCTCCAATTTCTGCCAAATCATAACTTACGACTTTATAACCGATGTTTTTCGCAAGGGTTAATTGGTTCAATCCATTTTTTTTCATTTTGTCATAAGTTTCAAAATCTTGTATCATCTCATAAGGAAGAGAATCAAAATTCCACGATGCCGGCTTTGTTTGTAATCCAATTTGAATTTTTTCCGCTTGATGGGTTATTTCTGGATACGGTGTTTCATAATACTGAGACAAAAATCGCTTCAAAAACTCCCAGTCGGTTTCTTCATACTGAATAAATAATTGTCCAATGGCTTTATTTTCTATATGGAATAAATAGTCAGAGTTTTTATAACTAGACATCACTTCTTCGATGACTTCTTTTATTTTCATCTGAGGATTTTGAAATAACCTCTTTCTTTTTGTTTGATCCATCTTCCATGTATGATCAAAAGCAGTCACGATAATTTTTCTCTTTCCTCCATCTTTTTCCATTGAGATTTTATCGATGCTTCCAGAAAATAAAATTTTCGTTTTTCCTTTTTGTTCATAGAATACGGTGACTGTATCTTGAATTTTATAAAATTCCATCTCTTTTAAATTGCCTGATAACGTTGCTTCTAACTCTAGTTTTGTATGCTTTCCTTTCTTTTGTACAAGCTCTAATTTTTGAAAGGTATCTACTTGTGCAATGGATAACGATAAATCTTTATAGGTAATGACTCCTGTGTCTTTCTTGTTACTCAATAGCCTCCCCCTCTTTCTCTAACATCCACTCTCCAATTTTTAAAACCATAGCTTCTAAAATCGTTCCATAGGGATCTTGTTCCTTTTTCATGCAATTAAAATTTCCTGTAAACTTTCGTTCCTGTCCTCGCATACGAAAAACAATATTGTAAATATCCCCTTTCTTTGATGGAACTAAAAAACAAATATATTCAAGGGATTCTGTCTGTTCTGCTTTTATCACGTCTGCATATAATCCACTTGCTATCATTCCATTGACTAAAACCTTTTTCCAATCTTCTAACGGTATTTCTTGCATATTTTCATCTAAATACGTAAGTATTTGACTGATTTCATGTTCGTGGTTTACATATACAGCACTCGTACCATCTTCTTCATGAGCATCATAGAAATTTTTTAAAATGGGAACTTGAATTTGTTGTTTAAAATAAATTTTTTTCTCAATTTCTATTTCTCTTCCATCAAAGAGGGTAATCACCCCTTTTTCTATTCCTTGTTTTGCCTGTTCAATGGTTAGAAGCTCTTCTTTTTTTTCCTCTTTCTTCCCCTCCTCTTCCCTCTTTAGCTGCCTTTGATATCGCTCTAATAAAGCAATTCTTTCATCTACAAACATAGCTCTACTCCTTTCCCATACTTCCTTGTCCTCATAATAAAAGAATATTTTTTTGACTCGCACTTTCTCTTTGTATCGAAGCTGTTTCCTTTCTTTGTTGTTTTAAAATATGTAAAAGGCTCTCATAAACTTCTCGATTTTCCATAGAACATTGTTTTTTTGTTCTTGCCAATAAATACTCTTTGATACATTCCAAACCAATCTTTCCCTCATTTGCAAGTATTTGAAAAGCAAAGGAAACATCATACATATCCGTCATTCCTTTTTGAAACATTTCCCTAGCAAATTGCATGAAAATAGAAGGCGCAAGGGTTGTTCCACGAAAAACTGCATAAGGAGTATCAATCCGATCGATCGTATCGTACCTTGTAGAGTAATCTTCAAATCCTTCATAACGATCTCGAAGTCTTGCTCCTTGTTGCAACCGAAATCTACATAGTTCCATTTCGCAAGCCCGATCGACTTCTGTTTCTTCTAATACGATTCTTGTCGTTCCGCTTACTTGTCCTACCTCTACCACTTCCGTTAAAAATTGTACCTTTAAATACCGAACTCTATCTTTTGGTCTACACTCTAACTGGTATGGCTCTTTTAAAAAATATAAATGTCCATTGTAATAAAGAATTCCTTTTTGAACCGTTAAACAATCATTCTCCCATGTAACCTCACAACCTGTCACAATTCCATTTCCAAATCCTTCAAAGGATAGTTGTAAAAAATCCTTTGGATAATCCCTTAAATCTTCCAACATTTCTGCTCTTAAAATTCGCTTTTTTTGAAACTGTGGATACCGATATTGAAACATTTCTTCCTCCTTAACACAGCAATAATCTCTCGGAATCTCTAAGCCCCTAATTCAAAGGCTTTCAAATTCCTTTTTTATTAAAATCCCCCACTTTTTTTGCCAAAAGTACTTGACAAACGCATCAAAAAATGCGACGCTTTGCACTTATTGA
>DVIZ01000025.1 GCA_018710905.1 Candidatus Scybalomonas excrementigallinarum
CACTCACCTCCTCGTGATTTGTAGTATACCGAGATCCCTACAAGAAGAATTATAAAGAAAAAATAAGCTCAGGAAAACATTTTCATAACGTTTTGTGCCTGAGCGAAGCGAAAGGAATGAATATAATTATGTATATTCTACTACTTACACAATTAAAAGGTGACGACGATCGTTAGCGATTGTAGCTATGAGTTTTTCATAGGTGCAATCGCTTTGACTGTTGCACCTATGTGGAATATGCAATTACAAATGGAGAAAGGTTTTTCTATCCTATAACAGCATTTATTATGACTAATAAACGATGAAACTTTCTCTTACTCTTCTATTTTTTTATAATATAATCTATGTTCTTTTAGAAAAGTCTTGCACTAACATAGCTTATATTATTGTCTTTGCAGAAAAGAACCACATTGGTGAATGAAATTACCGATGTGGTTCTTTTTTTGCTTCTCATCGTTACATGAAGACAACGAGTGAACAATGATGCTTGCTCAAGGAACAAAAAATTCAATTTTAGGAGGTTATTTTATGAAAACAATGACTGGTACTACCTTATTATCACTAGAAGAAACATCCGAATTTCTTTCTCACATTGGAGAAAAAATCTCCTTACATGGAAGTGTATATAAAATACGAAAGATGAGTGGATTTTCTTTTCTCCTTCTTAGAACAAAAGATTCTATTATCCAATGCATTTATGAACCAACAAAATGTGACTTTGATCTTCATACCATAAAAGAAGAAAGCTGTGTTGTCATAACTGCTGAGATTGTAGCAGAGCCACGTTCCAAAACGGGCTGGGAACTTCATTTATTTTCTTTGAAAGTGCTTTCAGAACCGATGGAAGAGCTTCCCATTGTGATCAATCAAAAAAACGTAGCTACTTCTCTTGATACCCTTCTTGACTTTCGACAACTGACTTTAAGAAATGAACGGGAACGGACTATTTTTAAAATACAAGAAGGAATTGTAAAAGCCTTTCGTCTTTTCTTAACAGAACAAAAATTTACAGAAGTTCATACTCCTAAAATTGTATCCCAAGGAGCGGAAGGCGGTGCTAATATTTTTCGTCTGGATTATTTTGGGAATCCTACTTATTTGACACAAAGCCCCCAATTTTATAAACAAATGCTTGTTGGTGTTTACGAACGAGTCTTTGAAATCGCTCCTGTTTTCCGCGCAGAAAAGCATGATACTTCTCGTCATTTAAATGAATATGTCAGTGTGGACTTTGAAATGGGATATTTAAATAGTTTTGAAGATCTAATGGAAATGGAGACTGCTATGCTCCGTTTTACTATCCATTATTTAAAAGAACAGTATGGAAAGGAACTTGCCTTATTAAATACAAATCTACCAGAAATAACAGAGATTCCTGTCCTTAAATTTAAAGAAGCAAAAGAAATCATTGTTAAGGAATATCAAAGGGAAATCAAAGATTTTGAAGACTTTGAACCAGAAGAAGAAAAACTATTAAGTCAATGGATTCAAACAAAAACCGGTTCTGACTTTGTGTTCGTCACCCACTATCCAACAAAAAAACGTCCATTTTATGCAAAAGAAGATGAGTCTTGTCCAGAAGAAACTTTAAGCTTTGACTTATTTTTCCGTGGAATTGAAATTACGACGGGCGGTCAAAGAATCCATGATTATGAAGAGCAAGTGGTTAAAATGAAACAGAGAAATATGGACATTTCTTGTTTTGAGAGCTATTTAAATGCACATAAATATGGACTACCTCCTCATGGCGGGCTTGGACTTGGATTAGAACGCTTTACGGCCAAACTATTAGGATATGAGAATGTTCGCTATGCTACGTTATTTCCTAGAGATATTCATCGAGTAACTCCTTAATGTTAGAGCAGACTCTTGGCTTACCATATAATGTTAAAATGACTGATTGGTTTTATTAAAAGAAGAAAAGCCCTTTCTAAATGTTCTTAAAAACTCTCCATTTAGAAAGGACTTCTCTTCCTTTTTATTTTAATATTTGTAAGGCATAGTCTACATAGAGATTACAAGATAATAACAATCCTTCTTCATCAATATCAAATAATCCGTGATGATGAGCAGAAGCTGTATTTGGCTTCTCTTTATTTCTCGTTCCTACAAAGGCATACATTCCTTTTGTTTCTTGTAAAAAGTCTGCAAAATCATCTGCTCCTAACATTTTTTCGAAATTAGAAATAATGTTTTTCTCTTCTATCACTTGTTTTGCTACTTCTATTACCTCTTCTACTGCCTCTTCATCGTTAATTAATGGATTGGCAAATCCTTGAAATTCTACTTCGGCCTCTGCACCATAAAGCTCTGCTGTCTGTTTTGCGATTGTTTTTACACGTTCATTGGTGAACTCACGAACTTCCTTAGAAAAACTTCTCGTTGTTCCTTCGATTTCTGCATGTTCTGCTACAATATTATATTGGGTTCCTGCTCGTAACACACCAACCCCTACTACAACAGTTTCTAATGGATCCGTATTTCTAGCAACGATAGATTGTAATGCTACCACAATTTGAGATGCCACATAAACGGCATCGATTCCTAACTGTGGTGTAGACACATGAGCGCCTTTTCCTGTTACTTTAATCTTAAAATAATCACAGCTAGCATTTTGTGGACCAGCGGTAAGGGAAACCGTCCCACTATCCAATTTACTGGATACATGAGCACCAAATACTCTTGTAGCCCCTTCCATCAAACCTTCTTTTACAAAGATTCTTGCTCCTTGTCCGATTTCTTCTGCCTGTTGGAAAAATAAACGAACTTGCCCACTAAACTCTTGCTCTTTTTCTTTTAAAATTTTAGCCGCTCCAAGTAATGTAGCGATATGAGCATCATGTCCACAAGCGTGGCAAACGCCTTCTTCTTTGGAACAATAAGAAACTTCTTTTAAATCTTCCATGGCAAGGGCGTCAATATCCGCTCTTAACACCATCACTTTATCTTTTCCACCGTTTCCTCTTCCATCGATCCAGCCATACACACCTGTTTCTCCAACTCTTCTATGAGGAATCCCCATTTTATCCAGTTCTTCTTCAATCTTCTTACAAGTGTTATATTCTTTTAAACTTACTTCTGGATACGCGTGAAAATAACGTCTCATTTCCGTAATATACTCTCTATTTTTCACTACATAATCTTTTAAACCCATAATGCTTACCACCTTTCTATACGAAAAGAAATTTTACCACACACAAAGAAATGCTCCATGATACATTTCTTCCACTGTTTTTTTCACTTCATCTGTATGATAGGCATCTACAATTTTTTTATAAATTTCATTATCTTTATCTTCACTTCTTGCTACAATAACATTGACTAAACTTTCCACTGCTCCATTATTTTCTGGGTTCACATCTTCTGTAAAAATAGAATCTTTTGTTGGATCCAGTCCTGCTGTAAATGCATTTCCACCATTGATAACCGCTGCTGTACAGTCTGGAAGAAGTTTTGCAAGTGTTGCTGATTCGGCTTCTTTGATTTCAATTTTTACATTATATTTTGTAATATCCGCTTTTGTTGGAACATACCCTTTTTCTGGATCACATTCGATAAGACCTGCTGCTTCTAATAATTTTAACGCACGTCCACCATTTGTTAAATCGCTTGGAATCGCAATAATATCGCCATCTTTAATTTCCTCTACGGAAGAAACTTTATCTTTATTATTATAGATAGATAATGGTGCAATCACGGTATCCCCAATGGATTCTAACTGATATCCTTTTTGTTTGATATCATTTTCTAAAAATGCTTTATGCTGGAACGCATTTAAATCAATTTCTCCATCATTTAAAGCACGGTTTGGTATTGCGTAATCAGAAAATTTTACAAGCTCTACTTTAATCTTATCTTTTTCTAATAACTGATTAATGGTATCCCACTGTTCGTTATATTCTCCAACTACCCCTACTTTTACCGTTGTTACGCCGTCTTTATCCACATTAGATTTGTTTCCACCACATCCTGCTAATACAGATACTGCTAAAATACTCGTTGCTACAATTGCGAATGATTTTTTCCATATTTTTCTCATATTTTTTCTCCTCTTTCTATCACTAATTTTTTATAATTAATGGGTTGTTTTCTTCACAATAATATTTCCAATCAACTGGAAAATACTAATAATAATTAAAATTAAAAGTACCGTAATCCAGATCATATCTTGATATCCTAATTGATATCCATAGCGAATTGCAAAATCTCCAAGTCCACCAGCACCAATGGCTCCTGCAATGGCTGTTAATCCAATTAAGCTTACAAAGGTAATCATCGTAACACGAGTAATCCCTGGAATACTCTCTTTTAAATAAACATGAAATACAATTTCCACTGGCGAAAATCCCATGGCTTCACTTGCTTCAATTAATCCTTTATCTACATCAGCAAGAACGGATTCAATTTGTCTTGCAAAAAATGGTACAGTCCCAACAATCAGTGGCACACAAGCACCTGTTACTCCTAACGCTGTTCCAACAATTGCACGGCTTACAGGAATTAAAAGCACCATCAATATAATAAATGGAATGGAACGTAAAATATCAATTATTTTATCAAGAATTGTGTAAATTACAGTATTTTGAAAAATACCGCCTTTTCTTGTTACAATTAAAACGACTCCGAAGCAAATGCCGATAATAAATGCCACAACACCAGAAATCAGGCTCATCTGCAATGTTTGAACCATACATTGTAATAACTCTGAGCCAAGAGTTTCTAAATGGGGAGCGATGGAATAAATAAAACTCATTCTTTGATTACCTCCATTTCCACGCCAATGGAATCAATATAAGCAATGGCGTTTTCTAAATTTTCTTTTTCTCCATTTAGTGCAACAACTAATTTTCCAAGAGGTTTTCCTTTTAAGAAATCAATGTTCCCATAAAGAATGTTCGCCTCTACATCGTATTGTTTTGCTAAATAAGAAATTAACGCATGACCTGCATTTTCTCCAGAATAAGTGAGCAAAATCATTTTACTTCCATGGGTCAACTGAAGAAGTTCATTTCCCTCTTCCATTAATTCATGTACTTTTCCTAAATTGCTGGCGGTATCGATAAACTGCTTTGTCATCTCTTCTTTTGGTCTTGCAAAGACTTCTACCGTATCTCCCGCTTCCACAACAACTCCATGTTCCATAATAGCCACACGATCACAAATATCTTTTACAACTGCCATTTCATGAGTAATTAATACAATCGTGATATTTAATTCTTCATTTACCTTTTTTAATAGTTTTAAAATAGATTGAGTTGTCTGTGGATCTAAGGCACTGGTTGCCTCATCGCATAAAAGAACATCAGGATCATTGGCTAATGCTCTTGCGATAGCTACTCTTTGTTTTTGCCCTCCAGATAACTGAGAAGGATATGCATCTTTTTTATCCGCTAAGTCAACTAATTGTAATAACGATAAAATCTTTTTATCCTTTTCTTCTTTTGACAATCCGCTCTTTTTTAATGGAAATGCAACATTTTGGTATACAGTTCTAGAACGCATTAAATTAAAATGCTGAAAAATCATTCCAATTTTTCTTCTCACATTTCGTAACTCTTTTTCTTTCAACTCCATTAGATTTTGTCCATCTACAATCACTTTTCCTTCGGTTGGACGCTCTAATAAGTTAATACATCGAACAAGTGTTGACTTCCCTGCTCCTGAGAATCCGATGATTCCAAAGATTTCACCATCTTTAATTTCTAGATTCACATCTTTTACCGCAGTTACAACGCCTGCTTTTGTATGAAATGTCTTACTTACATTTTGTAACTGAATCATAGTTTCCTGCTACTCAAAATATGTTCAAATATATCCATATTGAGATTTTTCCTTCTTCATCAAACCTCGCCTTGCCTAAGCTACTACGATTTTATATAGTTCTCCAAAGGCTTAAATTCCGAAGTTAGCCCTCCGTACATATATAAATGCTTTTAATTTTTAGCTATCTTATATTCTTTGGCATTTTTAAGATTCATACTTGCATTGAAATCTCTATCAATAATCAGTCCACAACTACATTTGTATATTCTATCTTTCAGTTTTAAATCTTTTTTTATAGAACCACATTGACTACAAGTTTTTGATGATGGATAAAATCTATCTACCACTCTAAGCTCTATCTTCTTTTCTTTGCATTTTGATGTTAATTTCTTTCTAAATTCAAAAAATTTCTGTTGTGCAACTGCTTTTGATAAATACCTATTCTTCATCATGCCTTTGACATTTAAATCTTCAATTGTTATATAGCTTGGTTTTTGCTTTATAATTGAAAATATTGTTTTATTGATATAATCTCTTCTTATATGAGTTAGTCTTTGATGAAGTTTTTGTACTTTGATGACTTGCTTTTGGATATTCCTTTGAGTAGCTTTCCCTCCTTCTTTTTTATTTCTTATTTTCAAATTTTCATATTTCCTTGAGAGTTTTCTCTGTTCTCTTTTTAACTTCTTTTCCACCTTTTTGACTGTTGAAGTTTTATTTATATTTTTAAACTTATATCCATTACTACAGATAGCAAATTCTTTGATTCCTAAATCGATCCCTATCCCTTCATTATTTGTTCGAGACACTTCTTTATCTTTCTCTTCAACTAAAATAGATACATAATATCTATCCGCTTTTTGGCTTACTGTACCACTGCTCACTACGGAATTCGTAGGGATATAACCATACTCTTTCAGTCTCACCCATCCTAGTGTTGGAATCTTTACTCTATGTCTTTGTATCGCCCAATCCGTTTTGTTGTTCTTTGGAAAATATGCTTTGACATCTTGATTCTTCTTTTTCTTGAAATTAGGGAATCCTTTCGTCCCTTTAAAGAAATCTCTAAATGCTTTATCTGCATTCATAATAGCCTGTTTCGTTGCTTTAGAAGAGACATCTTT
>DVIZ01000026.1 GCA_018710905.1 Candidatus Scybalomonas excrementigallinarum
CAATAAAATTTATTCCTTTCTCTTATGATAGATTTTCTGGAATTTTATATTATTTTCTTATTCCATTAGATAACCTTTGTTATTATAGCACACCCTTTTTTCGTTCACCAGTTTTTTCGATAAAAATTTTGTTAGAGAACTAATTCCTAAATCAAAGATACCATACATACTTTACTGTTTGGGAACCGTATTTTTTATGGTATGGAAACGAATTTTTCTATCACATAAAAATAGAAATTTAGTTGAACTTACTACCATAATTTGTTATGATAAAATAGTTTATATATGTAGAAAATTAGCAAATATTATTTAATAAGGGGATTTTTAATGTGAATGATAAAATTACAGTAAAAGTACTTGGAACAAGGGGGTCTATCCCATGTTCCGGTGAAGAATTTCAAATATATGGTGGAAGCACTTCTTGTTTTTTTCTTCCTATTAAAGATCAAGCAATTATTTTTGATGCTGGTACTGGAATTATGACTTTAAATAAAAGTTTACCAAAGACAATCAAAGAGATTCATATCTTTATTAGCCATATGCATTTAGATCATATACAAGGACTTCCTTTTTTCCAATTTTTATTTGAATCGGATTATCCTATTACCATTTATGGACAAGCCAGATCTGGAAAAACCATTCAAGAACAAATAGACTATTTTTTAAATCCATTGCTTTGGCCAGTTGGAGTGAAAAACTTTCAATCAAATGTTCAGTTTGTTACTTTGCAACTAGGAAAAAAGTATCGAATTCGAGAGGATATCGTGATTGAAACAGAACATTCTTGTCATCCAGGAGCTTCGACTTTATATCGTGTTACTTACAAAGATCATAGTTTCGTATATGGACTAGACTTTGAACATAATGAAGATAGTTTAGAACGACTCATTTCTTTTTCTCAAAATGCAACCGCACTTGTTTATGATAGTTGTTATTTACCGGAAGAATATCCAGAACATAAAGGTTGGGGACATTCTACTTGGGAACAAGGTCTATTGGTAAAAAAACGAGCAAATATCGATCAATTATTATTATCACACCACAATACCAATCATACGGATGCTATGTTACAAACGTTAGAAAAACAACTCAGTCTTATTGATAACAACATACGATTATTAAAAGAAGGAATGGAAATTGATGTATGAGCAGAATCAATGTGGATAGAATTTTAGAAATTAGTATTGCTCTTTCCAAAGAAAAGGACCCCGATCGATTACTCGAGTTAATCTTGAACGAGGCTTTATCAATTACAAATTGTGATGCTGGGACTTTATATATAAAATATGGAGACAAATTAAAATTTCAAATTATGGTAACTCGTTCTATGAACTATTCAAAAGGTGGAAATGGGGAGGAAATTCCGCTACCTCCTGTTCAGATGAACCCAAAAAATGTATGCAGTTGTGCCGCCATTGAACATCGTTTAATTAATTTACCAGACGCTTATCATGCAGAAGAGTATGATTTTTCAGGGCCAAGAGAATATGATGCTTTAATTGGTTATAAAACAAAATCCATGCTAGTTTTACCAATGGAAGACGACTTTGGGGATGTACTCGGCGTTCTTCAGTTGATTAATGCTATGGATGATGAAGGAAATGTCATTCCTTTTTCAAAAGAGTATGAAAAAATAATGATGGCATTATCTTCTCAAGTTGCCATTTATATAAAGAAGCAAAAATATGAAATAGAAATTACAAAATTATTCGATTCCTTTGTTTATGTTATGTCAGCGGCCGTCGACGCAAGAAGTCCTTATAACGCCAATCATACGAAAAACATGGTGCGTCTTGGAAAAAACTTTGTAAACTATTTAAATGAAAAGCAAGGCGATTGGACTTTTTCGGCATTAGAAGAGCGACAATTTTTAATGAGTATTTGGTTACATGATATTGGGAAATTAGTGATTCCATTAGAGATTATGGACAAAAGCACTCGATTAGGTAGTTGTTTAAGATGTGTAAAACATCGTTTTGAAAAAATGGAGTTACTAGCAGAACTAGACTTTGTAAAAGGAAAGCTAACAAAAGAAGAATATGAACAAAAATTAGAAGAGATTCATAATGATTTAGAATTTATTTTACATACAGACGCCATCCCTTTTGTAGATTCCAAAAGAGCTTTCCATATTCAAAACATTCACAAGAAACGCTATCTTGACAAAGATGGAAACTGGTATCCATACTTGACGTTTGAAGAAACCAAATGCCTTATGATTCCAAAAGGAACACTGACGGCAGAAGAACGAGCTCTTATGGAACAACATGTTGATATTACAGAACATTTACTAAAGAGAATTCACTTTACGAAACAATTAGAAAAAGTGCCGGTTTGGGCGCCTGCTCATCATGAATTTTTAGATGGAAGCGGGTACCCAAAGAAAAAAACGGCAGAAGAAATCGATCGAGAAGTGAGAATTATGACGATTTTCGATATTTTCGAAGCATTAATTGCAACAGATCGACCATACAAAAAACCAATGAGCATTGAAAAAGCATTTTGTGTTTTAAATGAAATGGTAGAAGAAGGAAAATTAGATGGCGACATTCTTCGCTTATTTATAGAAAGTAGAGCGTGGGAGAAAAACGAAGAAGGAGATTTTATATAGTATGAATCCAATCAAAAAGAGAGGGTGCGTCGTTCCAATTATTATATTTTGTATCGTATTAGCGGGAATTTTTTTTCTATTTCAAGTAACAGGAGAAAACAGTTCCAATACAACAGGATATGAATTGGCATCAACCATTCGTCTTATGAAAATAGAAGGAGAAGTTCTTGTACAAAATGCAGTAGGAAATACAATTTCTAGTAACGAGCAAATGAAATTATACAACGGTTATCAAATTATCACATCCAATGGAAGTTATGCATGGCTCACATTAGATGATACAAAAGTTGTAAAAATTGATGCAAATTCCGTTGTTGGAGTCCAAAAAAAGAATGAAAAAATTACTCTGTACATAGATTCAGGAAATTTATTTTTTAATGTGAAACAACCTTTAAAAGAAAAAGAAAGTTTTCATGTGAAAACATCCACGATGACAATGGGAATCCGTGGAACTTCGGGAGTTGTTACAGCACTAGAAAATGGAAAATCAGAAATTCGTCTTTTTACGGGAAAAGTACATGTCTACGTAGAAGAAGCTGTCAATGCTCAAAGGACGACTCAATTTTTAGTGTCAGGAAATATTTTAGAGTGTACCGCGTCTGATCAAGAAAAAAAGGCAAAAACGAAAATGATAACGATGAGGGAAGAAGATATTCCAAGTTTTGCAGCCGCTGAGATTGTAGAAGATAATCTGTTGAGAGATAAAATACAAGAAGAAACAAATTTAAATGTTTCCTCTCTTACATTGGAAGACAGTTCTTCTAGGGAACAAATAGAAGAGGATTCCACGAAAGAAAATCAAGAGAAATCAAAAGAAAGCGTAGTAAAAGAAGAAAGTCAAAGTCAAGTAACAGTAATGACTGATGAATCCAAAGCAGGAAATGGAACTATAGAAGAAACAATGCCGAATCATTCTTTTTACGATTCGTCTACCTCTTCAGATTCTTCTTATAAAGAAACAGCGGTAAATAAAAATACACAAAATGAAAGTAACAAAGAAAGTAACAAAGAAAGTAACAAAAATACGGAAAGCTATCGAAAAGAAGAGGCTAACCAAGAACAAAAGGACTCACAGCAGTCAAAAGAAGAGACAAGTACATCTTCTGAAAAACAGCCTGAAAAAGGTTCGACTTCTACTTCTGAAAACCAACAAGAAGAAGACATACCTTCTACTTCTGAAAGCCGACCAGAAGAAGAAACGACGGTCACTCCTGAAAGTCAACCAGAAGAGGGGACAACTTCTGTTCCTGAAAAACAGCCAGAAGAGGGAACGACTTCTGTTTCTGAGCAATCGCCAACAGAAGAAGGTTCAACTTCTCTTCCTAATAAGCAACCATCTGAGGAAGGAACGACTTCCTCTACAAGTAGTGAGAATGACACAACTGAAAATGTTACGGAAGAAAATACTTCTTCTACGATAGAGGAATCTACCGAAGAAATCACAAGTCCTCCTAATACAAGTACTGAGCATATGGAAGAAGATTCCTCGGACGAAACACCAGAGAATTCAAATCGTCCTAGCTGGTGGGAAGAAATTTGGGGAGAAATTTGGGATACGATTAAAGATAAGTTTTTCCCAAAGGATGAGGCATAAGGAGTATTTGGTCGTGAGGAAAAAAGAAATATGGAAGAGATTTTGTTTCGCATTTCTGATTGCTTGTATTTTAACAGGGATTACTGCCACTGGAATCTTTTATAAAGTTGATAATACATTTAGTGATATGCTATATCAACGAGAACAGGCGCTAGATGGAAATATTTTTGTTATTGGAATCGATGCGAAAAGTTTAGAGAAATTAGGACCATATTCCACGTGGAGTCGTGAGTATATGGCAAAAGCAATTGAAATTTTAAATCAAGTGGAAGAATATCGTCCCGCCGCAATCGGGATCGATATTCTTTATACCGGAGAAACTACAAAAAAAGAAGACATTGCATTAGCAAAATCAGCTTCTAAATACAACAATGTCGTTATGGCAACTGCTGTAAACTTTGCTTCTCAATTAGAAAAAGAGAATGAAATCGTTTATGTAAAAAATGATGGGGTACAAAGTTATGAAGAGCCCTATGAGGCATTGAAGAAAAACAGTATTCAAGGGCATATTAACTTTATGTATGATAAAGACGGTATTATTCGCCATTTAATTCATAGCATCGACTTGCCAAATGGGGAAAGCGTCGATAGTTTCGATTATGAACTGTATCGTTTATATGCCAAAGCACATCAACTAGAATTGAATACGGTCCCTTATAATGAAGAAGACCACACTTGGTATTTGTCCTTTCGTGGCAATCCAGGAGCTTATTATGATGGATTTTCCTTTTCCGACTTAATCGATGGGAACCTTTCTCCTGAAGTTTTTGCTGGAAGTATTGTTTTAATTGGCGCTTATGCGCCAGGACTTATGGACTATGCCACAACAGCAATCGACCATTCTCAATTCATGTACGGCGTAGAGATTCATGCCAATGCGGTGGATGCTCTTATTCGTAATGACTTTAAACAGGAAATTCCAAATTGGATTCAGCTTTGTCTTTTATTCCTCATTTGTTTTAGTCTCGTTTTCTTTTTTTACAATCAAAGGGTTCTAATGAGTACCATTATTTGGATTGTTGTAACCATTGGAGCAATCGTAAGTTCTTATGTCATGTATCAAATAGGATATTTGCTCCATCTTATTTGGATTCCAGTTTCTGTTACTATCATTTACATTAGTATGATCGCTCGGAATTATGTAGCAGAAACGATAGAAAAAAATAGGGTTATGAATACATTTAAGCATTATGTTGCACCAGAGATCGTCAATAAAATTTTGGAAAGCGAAGAAGATTTAGAATTAGGTGGGAAAATGACAGATATTGCTGTCTTATTTGTTGATATTCGTGGCTTTACTCCCATGTCTGAAGTCGTATCCCCATTAGAAGTTGTCGAAATTTTAAACCGTTATCTTGATTTAACGAGCCGTTGTATTTTACGAAACAAAGGGACTTTAGATAAATTTGTTGGCGATGCCACCATGGCAATTTTCAACGCCCCTATCAAACAAGAAGATTATATATATCAAGCAGTAAAAACTGCATGGGATATGGTAAAGGAATCTCATGCCCTAAATCAAGAGTTAATTGAGAAGTACGGAAGAACCGTCGGATTTGGGATCGGTATCCATTGTGGACAAGCCGTTGTTGGTAATATTGGGGCTAAAATTCGAATGGACTATACCGCTATAGGGGATACGGTAAATACGGCTGCTCGCTTAGAATCCAATGCGCCTGCTGGCCAAATCTTAATTAGTCGAGCGGTCGCCGATCAATTAGAAGGAAGAATTAAAGTAACTTCTCTTGGAAATACCATTCAGTTAAAAGGAAAAGCAGAAGGATTTGAAGTATTAAGACTGGAAGGACTGATGGAAGAATAGTATGAACAATTGGAAAAAGAAAAAAATAATGGGATGCTTTTTTGTTCTCATGATCCTTTTACTTAGTTTCATTGGATGTGGCAGTCATCAGAAAGAAAACGCACAAAAAATGGAATATCAAGTAGGAGAATCCATTATCAAAGTATCAAAACCAGCATTTTTATATGCCGATGATGAAAAGCTATTGGTAGCGGATACAGGAGATAACGTTATTTATGAGATAAGCGATGAGAAAAAATCGATTACTAGTGGAACAGTAGGAAAAAAAGATGTTTATGGATTTTCAAAAGGTGGATATCTTGATGGTGAAAATGAAAAAGCAAAATATCACTCTCCCTATGGAATAACAAAATTTTTAGAAGGATATGCCGTTTCTGATCGAGAAAATCATGTGATTCGTTATGTTACAAAAGAAGGAGTCGTTACTCTTGCAGGAAATGGAACCGCTGGCCTTTTAGATGGCATTGGAAAAGAAAGTCAATTTCATTCACCAGCTGGTATTACAACCGATAAAAGTGGAAACTTATATGTAGCCGATAGTTTGAATCATTGTATTCGTAAAATTGATAAAGCAGGTAACGTTAGTTTATATGCTGGTGGAAAAAAAGGTTACGCAGATGGGAAACGTTCCACAGCAAAATTTGATACTCCAATGGGAATCTATTGTGATAACGAACGGTTGTATATTACAGATAGCCAAAATCAAAGAATTCGTATGATCGATTTAAAAACGGAAAAAGTGACAACGATTGCAGGAGACGCTTCTTATTATGAAGAAAGCACTCTATATGCTGGTGGATTTTTAGATGGAAAAGCAGAACAAGCAAGATTTGATACTCCAACAGGAATCGTTGTAAAAAATGATTGCATTTATATCGCGGATACCGGAAATAGTGCTATTCGTAAAATAGAAGATGGAATAGTTTCTACGATTTTACAAGTAGAAGAGGAATCAGAATCTATTTATCCTGCAAAACCGATTGGATTAGCGATCAAAGAAAATACATTATATATTTCAGATTCTTTTGCTGGATTAATTTATTCCATTCCAAATATTCAATAGCTAGATATGTTCGCTGTATAAGTTTTGAAATGGTATGGATGCAAATCAAAGTTATAGGCATAAGTTAAGTAGAAATGATAACATTTTGCTTAGCTTATGCCTTTTTTCTTTCATAGGAAAGACATTGTTACATGAATTTATGAAAATGTGGATTTCCTAAGTGTCAACGATGGGCAACTGATAGAGAAGAGAAAATCACAAAAAGATTGTTACTTGTATACAAGTTTTGCTATATATTACCATGTTTTTTCAAATATTTGTTCAGAAAAGATTGTTAAAAAAGAATCACTTGTATACTAGCTTTTTCAGGTGTATAATGCTTTACAGAAACAAAAAGCAGTAAAAGAAAGGAAGGAATGCTATGCCTTTTCACATCAAAGATGAAGCAGACCGTTGCTTAAATTGTAAAAAACCATTATGCCGACAAGGCTGTCCAATAAACACACCAGTGCCAACTATGATCGCTCTATTAAAAGAAGGGAAAATACAAGAAGCTGGAGAATTATTATTTTCCAACAATCCTATGTCTTTAGTTTGTTCCTTAGTTTGCGATCATGAACAACAATGCGAAGGACATTGCGTATTAGGAAGAAAAGGAAATTCTGTATACGTTAGCACGATCGAACACTATATTTCCAATACCGTATTTGATAATTTAAAAATTAAATGTGAAGCACCAAATGGAAAAAAAGTCGCTGTTATTGGGGCAGGACCAGCTGGTATTACGATTTCTATTTTATTGACACAAAAAGGATACAGTGTCACTTTATTTGATGCGAAAGAGAAGATTGGAGGAGTTCTCCAATATGGAATTCCAGAATTTAGACTTCCAAAAACAATTTTAGAACGTTATAAGAAAAAATTACTTGAAATCGGTGTTAAAATCCGCCCAAACACTTCCATTGGTAGTGCATTAGAGATCCGTGATTTAGTTCGCGATGGATATCAAAGTATTTTCATTGGAACAGGCGTGTGGAGACCAAAAAAATTAGGAGTAAAAGGAGAGTCTCTTGGAAATGTTCATTATGCTATCGATTATTTAGTGAACCCAGAAGTATATGATCTAGGCGAAAGCGTTGCCATCATAGGAATGGGAAATTCAGCGATGGACGTTGCGAGAACAGCTCTTCGCCATGGAGCGACAAAAGTTACTCTGTATGGAAGACGTTTCAAACCAAACGCAAGTGAAAACGAAGTATTATACGCGAAAATGGATGGAGCTCATTTTGAATTTTGTAAGCAAATTATGGAAATTACCGACGATGGCCCTGTATTTTCTGATATTCTCTATAATGAAGAAGGACAGCAAATCGGACTTTCAAAAGAACTTGAGTATGTAAAAGCAGACTCTACTATTATTTCCATTAGCCAAGGTCCAAAAAGCAAGTTAGTCAATACAACCGATGGATTAGAAGCTACAAAAAACGGCTTACTCATGACGGATGAAAAAGGACAGACGACAATTCCTGGAATTTTCGCTTCAGGAGATGTTGTTCTTGGAGCTAGAACTGTAGTAGAAGCGGTTGCTTATTCAAAAATTGTAGCAGAAGCCATGGACGCTTATATGAAAGATGAAAATTCGATTCCATTACAGGAATCTGTAAAATAAGAAAGAGTATCTAAAATAGAGAGGTGTATTTCCATCCTCTCTATTTTTTCTATCTTATTACATTGCCATAGAAAATAGAGTTTCTTGTTACAGAATACCGCATAAAAATTATTATATACAAGCGATGGTAGTCTTTCAAATAAATACATTTACAGCAGATAAAACCAGTGATACAATGATAAAAAATAACTAGCAATAAATTTATTGCAGTGAGTTTCATAGAATCAAGTTAAAATATCAATAAGAGGAGAATGAAAATGAAAATAGAACACATTGCTATGTATGTAAATGATTTGGAAGCCACTAAAAATTTTTTTGTTAAGTATTTACATGCAATTCCAAATGATGGATATCATAACACAAAAACTAATTTCCGTTCTTATTTCTTATCCTTTGATGATGGTGCAAGATTGGAGATTATGACAAGACCAGCTATGGAAGATTGTGAAAAAACACTTGCAAGAACCGGTTTTATCCATATTGCATTCAGCGTAGGAAGTAAGGAAAAAGTTGATGCATTAACAGCACAATTAAAAGCAGATGGCTTTGAAGTTATTAGCGGGCCTCGCACAACTGGCGATGGATATTATGAGAGTTGTATCATTGGAATCGAAGGAAATCAAATTGAGATAACGATTTAATCTGTGTTCTTTATTATATGACGAAAAACGATGAGAAACTTGAAAATAGGTTGCTCATCGTTTTTTGAAAATAAAATTGTGGAAGAGATTTTAGTTAAAGAGAACTATCCTCTTTCTTTTGAATTCGAAATGCCTTTGCCGCCTCTCTACGTCTTTTATCTTGAATGGCAGCATAATGTCTAGACGTCGTATTAATATCTTTATGACCTAGCGCATCTGCTACAATATAAATATCCCCTGTTTCTTCATAAAGCCTTGTTCCGTATGTACTTCGCAATTTATGGGGAGTGATTGTTTTTCTTGTAATCACTTCTTTGCTATAATTTTTCACTAATTCTTCAATGGCATCAACGCTAATACGCTTTTTTCTTCTTGATAAAAAAAGTGCTTTTTCTTCTGGCATCTGTTCTAGCAGAAGTTGGCGTTCTTTTAAATAATCTTCTAGCGTTTCTTTTACCTCTTCTCCAAAATAAACATACATTTCATTTCCGCCTTTTCGAATTACCCGAATTCTTTCATTGATAAAATCTACATCATCGATATCCAGCCCTACACATTCCGATACACGGATACCTGTCCCAAGTAGCAGAATGGTGATCGCAATATCTCGTTTTCGATTGGACTTATAGCGGATATTGGCGTGCTTGATATGTTCAATGAGAGCCACAATTTCTTCTTCGTCCAAATGGATAATTTCTTTTTCGTGAATCTTTGGCGTGGAAACTTTTAGCATAGGATTTTTCGTAATTAAATCATGTTGGTGTAAATAATAAAAGAAACTTCTTAAAGAAGCAATTTTTCTTGCCACCCCTCGTTCTCCATTTTGATACCATTGTCCAGTAGGAGAGCAGTAGAACTTTAAATATTCTTGATACTCTTCAATGTCAAAAATTGTTAACTCTTCTAAATACTCTAATGTAACATCTTTCATTGTGCAATCGACAAATTCTGGCTTAGAGGTAATTAAAAAATAAAAGAACACTTGCAAATCGGATAAATAAGAATATCTTGTGTTATCCGAAGTCAGTGGCTCGATACCACGGGCATACTTTCCAACATAAGGGGGAAGTTCTTTTAACCGTTCTCGGATCTTTAATGTAAAATTGATTTTCTTTTGTTGTTGATAATTAAAACTTCGTTTCATCGTCTTAAAATACTCCTTTAACTCTATTAGTTTACATAAAAAATATATGTAACTATATGTTTCTTTTTTTCAATATATAAAAAATTTTCACTACATAAGCTGTTCGTATGAGATAAAATACGTATTGCTAGAAATAACGAAAAGCAATGAAAACCCTTCCCCTATTATACCAAAAAATAGTGGAAAAAGCACTAGTGAATACGGATAAACTGTGGTTTATCCGGGTTGAAGTTTCTCTGTTTCCAAAATGGACACAGATTTTTCTCTAAAAAACACTTCCCC
>DVIZ01000027.1 GCA_018710905.1 Candidatus Scybalomonas excrementigallinarum
AATCCACAGTGCCTAAAGACAGTATACACTTACTTAAGAAAAAAGTAAGGATCTAATATTAATTTAACATACGAGGAAATTCCTCGCAAAGCGAGTTATCCTATAACATAAAAAAAGCACTACGTGCGAACGATGCGCAGCTCGCAAAGACGATAATTTTGCTTCGCAAATTGCTCGCACGCGGCAAAGTGTACGTTGCTCAAAGTGACCGAAAGTCGCGAAGAGTGTGCAACGCACACTTTGTTCCTTTTACTAGAAGGAAGCGTTTCATGAAAAAACATAAGATTTTAAGATAAGGAAAGAAAAGTAGGAGAATAAGATATGAAACAAATACTTAGAATTGGAACAAGAGAAAGTAAACTTGCTCTTTTACAGACCGATATTGTAGTGAAAAAATTAAAGGAACGCCTTCCACAATTAACAATTGAAGTGGTTCCTATGAGCACAAAAGGCGATCAAATTCTAAACCGTTCGTTAGCATCTTTTGGTGGCAAGGGTGTCTTTACAAAGGAATTAGAAGTAGCCTTATTGGATAAAAGCATTGATATTGCGGTACATAGTGCAAAAGATATGCCAATGGAGTTTCCAAAAGGGCTTCAAATGGGAGCGGTTTTAGAGAGAGAAGATCCTTCCGATGTGCTGGTTACGATGGATGGTACGAAAATTGCCGATATGAAGGAAGGAAGTGTAATCGGAACAAGTAGCTTAAGAAGGGAACTCCAAATCAAACAGTTAAATGAAGGCGTTCAAATTCGTGTATTAAGAGGAAATGTACAAACTCGTTTAAGTAAACTAGAAAGCGGTCAGTATGATGGCATTATTTTGGCGCGTGCAGGATTGAATCGTTTAGGAATTGAGGCTTATCCTAAGACGAAATATCATATGGAGACCTTGTTATCAGACCGTTTTTTACCCGCACCGGGACAAGGGATTTTGGCGATTGAATGTCGAGAAAATGATGAAGAAGTCTTATCGATTTTAGAAACCATTCATTCCAAAGAAGGCGCGGAGATGTTATTTGCAGAAAGAGCCTATTTACAAACGTTAAACGGTGGATGCAATGCCCCTGCTGGCGCCTATTGTCGAAGAGAGAATGGAAAACTTGTGATGGAAGCTATGTATGCCAAAGATGGAATTCATACAAAGTATGCGAAGCAAGAATTAGAAGTAAAACCTCTTAATCGTGAGGAAATGGTTGATAATAAAAAAAGTCATATAGATTCTTTTGCAGAACAATTAGGAAAAAACTTAGCGGAGCAAGTGAATATTGGAAAAGTATATTTAGTTGGTGCAGGAGCAGGAGATGAAGGCTTATTGACCGTAAAGGCAAGAGAGTTATTACAAAAGGCAGATGTAATTGTATATGATAGTCTGATTTCCACTTCTATTTTACAGGAGACGAAGGTGGATTCTGAATGGATTTATGCAGGAAAACGTTCGAATCATCATCATTTGCCACAAGAAGAGACCAATCAAATCCTTTGGAAAAAGGCAAAAGAAGGAAAGATGGTTGTTCGATTAAAAGGTGGAGATCCGTTTATTTTTGGACGTGGTGCAGAAGAGGCGCTTGAGCTATTAGAACATGGTGTGGATTTTGAAATTGTTCCAGGGGTGTCTTCTTGCTATAGTGTTCCTGCCTATGCAGGAGTTCCTGTTACCGATCGGAGATATGCGTCTTCTTTTCATGTAATTACAGGGCAAGAACAAGTAGGAAGAGCTGTGGATCGGGTCAATTATGAAGTTCTTGCAAAAGAAGAAGGAACGCTTATCTTTTTAATGGGGGTAAAGCGATTAGAAGAAATTTGTAATACGCTCATTCAATATGGAAAAGATAAGAATACTCCTGCAGGTATTTTCTCAAAAGGAACGACAAGACAACAGAAATTTTTAACAGGCACGTTAGAAACACTTCCAAAGATTGTAAAAGAAAAAGGGATTGCTATGCCAGCGATCATTGTCATTGGTCATGTTGTTTCTTTTTCTGAGCAATTACAGTGGATGAAAGGAAATGCTCATTTTAAAAAGAGAGTGCTTTTAACAGGAACGAAGCTGTGGTGTGAGAAAGCGAAGGAAAAAATAGAGCAGTTTGGAGCACAGGCAATTCCTTTTAGTTTAATTCGTGTAGAGGAAGAAAGTGAAAGAAGATTATGTTCACTTTTCCAAAAACAAGAAGAAAAAACGGAGGAAAACAAAACAGGAATTGAGAGATTTCAGTGGATTGTCTTTACAAGTCGAAATGGAGTAGAACTTTTTTTTGAACAGTGGAAAAAATACAGAAGAGATATTCGAGAACTAGCAAAATTTAAGTTTGCAGTGATTGGATCAGGGACAGCGGATACACTTAGAGAATATGGAATTGAGGCTGATTTTGTTCCACAAAAATTTTCAAGTGAAGATATGGCAAAAGAATGGGTAAAAACACTTACAAAAGAAGAAAAAGTCCTTTTATTAAGAGCAAAAGAATGCTCTATGGCATTGCCAAAAGCATTAAAAGAAGCTAATATTTTCTATGAAGATATTCCTCTTTATCATATTGTTGGGGAGGAGAAAAAGAAAGACGAATTAAATCGAGTGCTAAACGAAGTGGATTATGTTGTCATTGCCAGTGGTTCGGCTGGAAGAGTATTTGCCAATATGATAGAAAAGGATGAGAAAGAAGAAATAAGTTATCAAATTTTATCCATAGGAAAAGAGACAACGAAAGCTTGTGAAAATGTAGGTTTAACCGTTCATAAAACTGCAAATATTTACTCTATGGATGGAATTTTAGAGTTGCTGAGAGAAATGCCATGAGAAGATTTTTGATTACATTAGGATTTATGACAAGGATTCCAGTCAGTCAAAACATTCTATTTCAAGAAGGAGATTTAGAAAAAGGGATTGTTTATTTTCCAATAATTGGATTATTATTAGGGGCCATTTCTGGATTTTTTTATAGCATTGCCATTTGTTTTCTTCCAAAAGCATTTGCGGTATTACTTGCTATTATAAGCAATTTATTTCTAACAGGAGCATTTCACCTTGATGGTCTTTGTGATACCGTAGACGGTATTTATTCTGCTAGAAAGCCAGAGAGAATGTTAGAAATTATGAAAGATAGCCATATTGGAACCAATGGTGTTGCTGCTCTTATCATAGATTTAGCATGGAAATATATGGGTATCTTTTTGAGTCCAGCTCCTGTAATAACGATTTTACTTCTTCCAGTTGCGGGGAAGATGGTACAAGGAGTGATGGGATATCATGCGATTTATCCAAGAAAAGAAGGATTAGGACTTTTTGTTGGAACGGTAACAAAGGGAAGAAGTTTCGTTTGTTATTTCCTTGGTGCTTGTTTTCTAGCCGTTGGAGTAGGGGTTATAAGCGTGATAGAAAAAGGAGATGTGAATTGGCTTTGGCAGTTACAAATGAGTTCATGGCAATTTTTTGGCATAGGAAGTGGGATTGGATTGATCATTTCCGTGTTGTTATTAGGAACTGCCATTTGGTTTCGCAAATACATTGAAAGAAAGATCGGGGGGATTACAGGGGATGTAATGGGGGCGTCTTCTGAACTTTGTGAAATGGTATTTTTATTATTTCTTTCTGCTATTTTTGTAAGATAATGCAATAGAATGAGAGAAAAAATCATTAAAATAATATAGGATAAAAATACGGTGTAGAAAGAAAAAGTGAAAATAGAGTAAATAATAAATGGGCGCGGGAAGGAAATAAACATAGAAAGAAGTAACAGTGGATGGTAAAAGAAGAACAATATGAATATGCGTATGAAAGAGAATTGAAAAATTTAATCTCTTCGATAGAACCAATTTGTAAAGGGTATATGGAAGAAGTAGAAGCACATTGGGACACTCTTTGTAAGCCTTTAAAGAGTCTAGGGCGATTAGAAGAGCTTGTTATCACTCTTGGCGGAATTCGAAGAAGTGAATATCCAAAGAGTCGAAAGAAAGCAGTTATTATTATGGCAGGAGATCATGGGATTGTAGAAGAAGGAATTTCACAAACAGGACAAGAAGTCACGAAAGCAGTTGTGGAAAGTATGACAAGACAGTCCTCTGCTGTATGTGTTATGGCACAACTGAATCAGGCAGATGTGATTCCTGTGGATATTGGGATGGCAATGGATTCCAATGAAAAAGGCATTATAAGGAAAAAGGTTCGATATGGAACAGGGAATTTCTTAAAGGAAGATGCTATGACAAGAGAAGAGGCTTGTCTTGCCATTTTGTATGGAATTGAAGTGACAAAAGAACTTGTACTAGAAGGATATGATACGTTTGCTATTGGCGAAATGGGAATTGGTAATACAACTACGAGCAGTGCGTTATGCTCTGCCTATTTTGGCTGTGACGCAAAAGAGGTGACAGGAAGAGGCGCTGGACTTTCAAAAGAAGGAGTCAATCATAAAATACAAGTGATCAATGAGGCAATTGCAAGAAGGAAACCAGAGAAAGAAGATGTACTTGATTTATTATCAAAAGTAGGAGGACTTGAAATTGCTGGGATGGTTGGTTGCTTTTTAGGAGCTGCACTCTATCGAAAGCCTATGTTTATGGATGGATTTATTTCGTCAGTATCAGCGCTTCTTGCGATAAAGCTATGTCCGACTTGTAAAGAATACATATTGCCTTCTCATTGTTCGAAAGAACCTGCAGGCAAGAGAGTGCTATCTGCTATTGGAGTAGAACCATATTTTCAGTTAGATATGTGCATGGGAGAGGGGACAGGTGCTGTTATGGGATTTTCTATTTTAGATTATGCCTTGGCCTGTTATAATAAAATTCCAAAGTTTCAGGAAAATAAAATAGAACCTTATGTTCCATTAGAATAAACGGAAAAAAGATACGATAGAGACTATTAAAGGAATGGAATGTTCAATGAGATAGTCTCTTTTTTTCTCAATTGTATTTTCATCGTTAATGATTAAGTGGAAAAAGAAAATGGTATTATTTACCATAATAAAATATGATTCCATATGATACAATGAAAAGTAAAGCAAATGACAGAATCGTAAGTGACAGAATAGAAGTATAGCATTCTGGTGATATGTCAAGAACTATTTATAAAAGATTTTGATCTATATTTAATAAAAAAGGGTGCACTTAATAAACATACAGGAAAAAACTTACTTTTTCCGAATGTTAGTTCGTTTTTATATTAAGTTCGGCGTCCAGTTTTTCGCCGGTGTACAGTTGGTTTTTGACCAGCAATCCAAAAACGAGTCGTACAAATTTACGAGATGTAAGTGCGAGTGCTCTTTTGTGCTGATGTTTTGTCACTTCAGCATATTTTTTAGAATAATATTCCCTGTATTCAGGAAGATGTCGTCTAACACTATTTGCTGCCTCTCCTAAATAATAACGGAGATAGGTGTTACCAGCTTTTGAAACATGGTTATCCTCAGATATAAAGTCACCAGAATCATTTTTTAGCCATGTTAATCCAGCGTATTTAGCAAGTGCATCGGATGAGTGAAAAGCAGTAATATCACCAATTTCGGCAAGTATGCCAGCAGCCCATACCGGTCCTATACCTGGAATCGATTTTAGGATAGTAAAGGCATTGGGATTCATACCATGGATACACTTCTCGATTGCCTGATCAATTAGCTTGATTTCTTTTTGATACGTCTGAATACAGTGAAAAGAACTGGCTAACGATACATTGAGTGGCTCATACATGCATTTATCTAATCGATAAGAATCTCTTGCAGCTTTCTTTAAAAGCTCAGAGGTCTTTGCTATATCAGTAATGCGGTTCTTGCTTTTTTTAGCAAGGAACTGCAAAAGTTCCTCTTCCGATAAATCTATGATTTCCTGAGGAGACATAAACTCTGTTAAAACAGCAGAGGATGTCGCACCATAAACATTGCTAAATGGTTGTGCATCATCTTCTAAGAGTTGGAGTTCACTAAATTTTAAATAGAGATTGGAAACCATGTATGTTTTTTCTCTTGTGATGCACTCCGCTAAATGAAGACGATGTCTTGTTAGACGCTTTAATGCTAAGAACTGGTTTCCACGCCAAGGTTCACAGTTTTTAATGCGACCACACCTTGCAAAATCGGCAATAAGATAAGCATCCAAAGGATCTGTTTTATCCATGGCAATATAAGATTTACGATAATTGGCTGTCATCTTAGGATTGAGACAAAATACGTAAGGTTTATAAGGCATGAGTAATTCACAAGTAGATAAATAGTTTGCGATGTGAATGTTGTAAACAGAAGTGGATTCTAACGCAATAACAATGGTATTAAGATGGGTATGGTTTTTTAAACAGCTTTGTATTATTTTGGCAAGTTCATCAGCACCAGTCTGATTGTTCTTGAAAGAGGCTTGAATATACTTATTTTCATCAAAATCTAATGCACAAACAACATTTGATTTTGAACTTACATCAATACCAACAAACAAAGTGGACATATAGTTGATCTTTATCATAGTATCACACTCCTTTCCGATCGAGATTTGTGAAGTCTTAAGTGAAGGTTTATCCTGTGAAACATATGGTGACCGAAACCTCGCATAATGAGCATTCACCCAATCAGCATTTTTTGCTGGTGCTACAATTGGGGATGCAACTTCTGTGTTAGCGGAATATGCCATATGTACCAGGCTGCATGCTTTCATAGCAGTCACGAACATAAGTCGGCTGAAAGGAGAATAAGCAGTGCCTTCGGACATCAGACTCTGCTGATATCATAACACAAGATGAACTTTATGAAAATGTAACTATTAATTGTATAGATGGGAATTGGATGAGGGGAGTTCCTCTTAGATGTCCTTACCTCTATACCATAGAAAGAATAAATATGTAAGCTATTTTTATTGCTTACAAACTTATTATACGAGGAGA
>DVIZ01000028.1 GCA_018710905.1 Candidatus Scybalomonas excrementigallinarum
ATATTTAGATAAAATATCCGCTTTAATAGAGCCTCATAACACCCCATCTCTTTCCCTTATCGCTCAACTAGGCTTTCAACAAACAGAAATGATAATTGCGGATCAAAAATCTGTCATTGTCTATGAAAAACAACTAGAATAAAGTCGTGCTTTTTTATGGAATCGGAAATGAAATTCCCTATCCTATAAAAAAATAAGGAGATAGCAAAAGAAAGATCTTCCATAAGAGATGGAACTTTATACTTCTCTCTTTCGCTATCGCCTTATTATTTATATCAAAAACGCTCTCTCTTTTCCTTTAACGAAGCAATGGATCGGTAACACCATTGGCAAGAAACGCCTTTTGTCGGTCAATACAAGTGCCACATTTTCCACATGGCTCTTCTTTTCCTTCATAACAGCTCCATGTTAACTCATAAGGCACTTCTAAGCGAAGCCCTTCTTTTACAATGTCCGCTTTATTTTTTTGAATAAAAGGTGCTTTTAATTGAACCATCTTTCCACTGCCCTCATAGATTGCCTCATTCATGGCGTTAAAAAATGCTTCGCTACAGTCTGGATAGGCACTGCCAACGGCATCATCTTTATGAGCGCCATAATAAATCCATCTACAGCCTTCGGATAATGCAATCGCAGCCGCTGTGGATAAAAACAATCCATTTCGAAATGGAACATAAGTAGAAACCGGCTCTTCTTTTCCATTTAATTGTTCTTCGTAAGAAGACTCCGGAATATCTTCTGTAGAACTTTTTAAAAGAGAACAATTGCTTCCTGAAAAAATCGATGTTAAATCCATCGTTTTTCCTTCTATTTGATAATACTCTAAAATCTTCTTTGCCGACTCTATTTCTTTTTCGTGTTTTTGTCCATAAGAAATAGAAAGTGGAATCACATTTTCTTTTCCAAATTGTTCAATTGCCAGTGCAAGGCAAGTTGTGCTATCCACACCACCACTGAATAATACCATCGCTTTTTCTTGTCTCATCGATTGTCCACCTTCTCTGGATATAAGTCGTGATTGACAAGTCGATTAAACGCCACTTGCTCCCACTTTGTACCAGCCTTTCCATAGTTACAATAAGGATCGATGGAAATTCCTCCTCTTGGAGTAAATTTTCCCCATACTTCAATATATTTTGGATCCATTAATCGAATCAAATCCTTCATAATAATATTCACACAGTCCTCATGAAAATCTCCATGATTGCGGAAACTGAATAAATAAAGTTTTAACGACTTACTCTCAACCATTTTTTCTCCTGGCACATAGGAAATATAAATCGTAGCAAAGTCTGGCTGTCCTGTCATTGGACAAAGACTTGTAAATTCTGGACAATTAAATTTTACAAAATAATCGTTTTCTGGATGTTTATTCGGAAATACTTCTAATACTTCTGGTGCATAATCACTTTTATAAACGGTCTTTTGATTTCCCAATAAAGAAACTCCTTCTAATTCTTCTTTTTTTCTTCCACTCATAAAACAAATTCTCCTTTTTGTGTTTGAAAGACTCTTTGCAATGCTTTTACAAGGATCGGTCCACAGATTGCTGGAATCACTTGTCCAATACAAAGACTAACTGTTAATGCAGAATACGGTATTTTTAGTAAATAAGATAGCCATATTGGTACACAAAGCCCTGGTATCACAATAATTGGTATCACAATGAGCCAAAGATTCCAACCTTTTTTACGAATCCAAACAATCAATGCCGTTGTCACAATTCCAACAAGACAACCGCCTATCATGTCTAAAATCCCAAGACCGCCAAAGAGCATATTCGCTATGAAATTTGCAAGACCAAGTGGAAAAACTAGGAACGGAAATAGATAAGATAGAGCATAGCATGCAGTCGCAATACGAATTTGATATGCTCCAAATGAGAAATTTTGTGTTAGACATAAAACAACAATATAAATTGCCATTATGGCTCCAGAAATTGCTAATTTCTGGGTTTTACTCATAAATTCTCTGTCCATATACGCTCACCTCCAAATGAAACTCTCTCAACAACTGTTACAATGTTGTCCCTAGTTTTATTTAACGACAGGATGGTCTCGAACTGTCTGCTCATTTAAGGCTACGAATGTTATTGTACTGTATGTGAGAAAAAAAAGCAAGAAAAGATAGGAATTGCTTTCCTTTTAAATATTCGCTATAATAAATAAAGGCTTTTATAACGGTTTGATTTTCCACCGTGTTATTAACAGCTTTATGATTCAAGGAAGTTGTCCAAACATCACACTGCTAGAAGTAGAAGTATAAATACCCCTATCGTTTCACTGACATCTTCCTTAAATTATCAGCCAATAGAAAGAAAGCAGCTGAATTCATAGTTAAAGTAAAAAGGGCAAGATGACCTTTTTATATAGATATTTATAGATGAAAGGAATTGAATATAATGACTAAGACACTAGGAACAATCACAATGGAAAATGGGGAAACAATCAATATAGAATTTTTCCCAAATGAAGCACCTAACACAGTAGCAAACTTTAAGAAACTTGCTGAATCTGGTTTCTATAATGGCTTAACATTCCACAGAGTCATCAAGGGCTTTGTTGCACAAGGGGGCTGCCCTATTGGAAATGGAACAGGCTCAGCTGGCTACACAATCAAATGTGAAACAGCAGGCAATCCACATAAACACATTGCTGGAGCTTTATCTATGGCACATGCAGGGAAGGACACTGGTAGCTGTCAGTTCTTCATCGTGCATGAACCACAACCACATCTTGATGGAGTTCACACAGTATTTGGACAGGTTACAGAAGGAATGGACACCGTGTTAAAAATCAAGCAAGGTGATATCATGAAAGAAGTTAAAGTTTGGGAAGAATAAAAATAGAATTTCAAGAAGTCCTGAAATAGGGCTTCTTTTTTTGTCTCCTAAACTAGTATCAATTATGAAAGTGAAATTAGTATAAATAAAACCATATCACTGTATTAACTATATTTTACTGTCATAAATCAATAATAAAACCTTATGAAACGAAATCTACTTTTTCAACTAGATTCATGTATAAATTCATTCTATAATATAAATATCAAGTTTTAAAATAGATAGCCTTATAAGAAAAATTAAAGAAATAAAAAAGAAGGAATTTTATGGGGATGAAAAAAATGAAGCAGAATAATATAAATCAAGAACTACAGAAAAAAAGGGTTTTGAACTTATATCGAGTTTCAACCTTGAAACAGGGGACAGAAGATGACATTCCTGTCCAACGGGCAGAATGCACTCAATATGCAGAATCAAATGGCTGGGAAGTTATTGAAGAGATAACAGAAAAACTATCAGGATTCAACACACCAATGGAAGAAAGAGATGCCCTATATAAAATTAGGGATATGGCACAAGCAGGAAAAATTGATATAGTCCTTGTTTACATGTCTGATAGGCTTGGAAGACAAACAGAACTGGCTGGATATGTCCAAGGGCTTGCTATGCTAGGGGTTCAGGTGTTTGCTGTCAAAGAGGGCTTACTTAGCGGACTAGAACACAATGATAACTTGATGACCTATATCAAGTTTTGGATGGCTGAAGTGGAATCAAAAAAGACATCTGCAAGGGTCAAAGACTCCATGAAACAAATGAATGAAGAGGGTTATTATATGGGTGGACCCCTTCCACTAGGCTACACTTTGAAAGATACAGGAATAAAGACAAACAGTAGAAAACAGAAAACCCTGAATAAGATTGTTGTACTTGATGAAGAAGCTGAACTGGTGAAACTCATTTTTCAGCTGGTCCATGATAAAGGCTATGGTGCTAGTAAAATAGCACAGTATATGAATAACCATGGGTACACGAACAGAGGGAAGATTTTTCGGCATAATTCCATCAGCAGAATCCTGAGAAATCCTATTTATATAGGATATAAAAGATATAATGTCACAGAGAAAGTGGCAGGTAGAACAAAGAAAAGACATAGTCTTAGAAAAGAGGATTGGAAACTACAACCATTCAATCCTGACCTTTGTATTCTTCCAAAAAGTATGTTCATGAGAGTTCAGGAAATAATTAATTTAAGAAAAAATGGAAAAGACAATAGTGACACTGTTATTGAATGTTCCCCATCTTCTAGTCATGTCCTACTGTCAGGTATGGTGTACTGTGGAGAATGTGAGCACAAATTAAAAACAGATTACAGTATCAAATCATATACAAGGAAAACAGATGGCATCACCACAAAAAGTATTGTTTACAGATACATGTGTCATCATTCTAAAAATCTAACAAACCATGGTAAAAAACAATGGGGAAGTAAAACCATAGATAAAATAGTTGAAAATCAAGTCATCAACACATTAGCACAGATTGACATTGATTCATTAGAAAAAGATATTACTCCATACCAAAACGACCATATAAAAGTGAAGAAGACAAAACTGGCAAATTTAACAAAAATCATTGATAAGAAGGAAATTGCTTTACAAAATACCAATAAGGAACTAGAATTATTTATGATAGGTGAATCTTTATTCACCAAGGAACAACTGGCTAGCTTGCTGAATAAACTGTCAGAAGAATTAATTGACCTTAGAAGAAGGAGAAAAGAAATAGAAGAAGAGATTAATGAAAATGAATTCACATTACAAGACATTGTTTCTTTCAAAGATAAGTTTCAAACCTGGAATGATGTCTATATGTCAAGTGATATAAATACTAAGAAAAGGATAATTTCTTCTGTTGTGAAGAAGGTTGTCTTGTTAGAAAATAAGGTGCAGATTCATTTGAAGATTGAAATACAGGAAGCCCTCAATAGTACTAAAAACAAGAATGAAATTGAATCTCTAACATTGAAAACAGATTATTCTGATCGTCCTTTAGAAGAACAAAAAATTGAGTCTATGACTGTTGAATTATTTGGTGAGACTTATCCAGAACCTGAAACTGTATAAGATATCTGTTGGGCATTTCTCAATTTTATTGGGAAGTGCCCTTTCTAAATTTTAATTGTGTACTTATCAATAGAAAACAAACATAGGAGTAAAAATATGGATCGTAAAATGATTTTTTTTGATATTGATGGAACTTTAGTCCCTGAATGTACCAATGACATTCCAGAAAGTGCAAAAAATGCCATTAAAACAGCCATTGCAAACGGACATTTGGCTTTCATTAACAGCGGTAGAACATTAATTAATATTCATGAAAATGTAAAAGAACTTGGTTTTTCTGGTTATTGCTGTGGGTGTGGCACAGAAATTTATGTTGGAGATCATACACTTTATTACTATGAGTTGCCTCTTTCTTCTTGTAATGAAATTATTGATTTCTTCTATAAAAATGAAATTTCTTCACTCTTTGAAGGAAGCAATTCTCTTTATATTTTAGGAAAAGATGCCTATACTCCAGCTACTGCTTCTATTGAAGCCTCCATGGGAATTAAGTTTACCCCATTAGACACAGAAGAACTTCGAAACTCTGCCCAATTCACAAAATTGCTTTACTGGGCACCAAATCATATGGAAGACTCTGTTGTACAGGAATTTTTATCTCAGTGGTTTGACATTATCGATCGTGGAGATGGTGTTCGTGAAGTGGTACCAAAAAACCATTCGAAGGCAACTGCTATTCAAAAACTCTGTGATCACTTCCAAATTCCATTAGAAAACTGCTATGCAATTGGCGATAGTACAAACGATCTTCCAATGTTGGACTATGTTCCTCATGCTATCGCAATGGGTGTTTCTATGAAAGAAATTCTTCCTTATGTAGAATATCAGACGGATACCGTAGAAAACGATGGAATTGAAAAAGCATTAAAGCATTATGGAATTATTTAAACAATACGAAAAAACTTCCAACCAGCTTAACTGATTGGAAGTTTTTTATTATCTTATCTTTTATTTAAAAATCATATCCTTCTAACGTTGCAAAATAATCTTCTAACGTCTCTGCACGACGGATCATTCTTGTTGTTCCATCTTCCTGTAATAAAATTTCCGCAGAACGAAGTTTTCCATTATAGTTATATCCCATAGAAAATCCATGAGCTCCTGTATCGTGAATAAATAAGAGATCACCTTTTTCAATTTCTGGAAGCATACGGTCAATGGCAAACTTATCATTATTTTCACATAAAGAACCAACGATATCGTATTTATGATCGCACGCAGCATCTTCTTTTCCAAGAACAGTAATATGGTGATAAGCTCCATACATAGCTGGACGCATCAAGTTAGCGGCACACGCATCCACTCCTACATATTCTTTATGAGTATGTTTTTCATGAATCGCTTTTGTAATCAGCCCACCATTTGGAGCTAACATATAACGTCCTAATTCTGTATAAATTTTAATATCTCCCATTCCTTCTGGAATAAGAATTTCTTCATAAACTTTGCGAACCCCTTCACCAATTGCAAAAATATCATTTGGCTCTTTGTCTGGTGTGTAAGGTACGCCAATTCCACCAGATAAATTGATGAATCCAATATGCACTCCTGTTTCTTTTTTTAGCTCTACCGCTAACTCAAATAAGATTTTGGCAAGTCTTGGATAATAATCATTTGTCACAGTATTAGAAGCTAAAAAGGCATGAATTCCAAACTCTTTTGCCCCTAACTCCTTTAGTTCTTTATAAGCCTCTATCATCTGTTCCTTTGTCATGCCGTATTTAGCATCCCCTGGATTGTCCATAATCGTATTTCCAAGTTCAAACACTCCACCTGGATTATAACGACAACAAACCGTTTCTGGAACAGTTTTACAAGCTTCCTGTAACCCTTTCACATGAGTTACATCATCTAAATTAATAATTCCACCAATTTCGTTGGCATAAGTAAACTCTTCTAATGGTGTATCATTGGAAGAAAACATAATTTCTCCTTCTGAAAATCCACAACGCTTTGCCATAACAAGCTCTGCCATAGAAGAACAATCCACACCACATCCTTCTTCATGAAGAATTTTTAAAATCGCTGGAGTTGGCGTTGCTTTTACTGCAAAATATTCTTTGAACCCTTCATTCCATGAAAACGCCTTATATAAATTTCTTGCTGTTTCACGGATTCCCTTTTCATCATATAAATGAAATGGTGTTGGGTATAATTTTATCATTTCCTCTACTTGCTCTTTTGTCACAAATGGTACTTTTTTCATTGCTTTTTTCCTTCCCGTCTTTTATAGAATACTTCTACTTTTACTTCTTTCAATACCCTCTTTGAAAGATTAGCACTTTAATCTTTCACCTTGTAACATAAACTATATAGAAAAACTATTTTTTTGTCAAGATTTATGCAAGATGTTTATCCAAAGTGAAGCCTCTACCTTTTACTTCTCTTGCACTGTTGATAATCATAAATGCAGTTTTATCCGCTTCTAACACCAACTGATTTAATCGATTTAAATCACGATTTGGCAACACGCATAACACCGCCTTTTGAGAAATATTTTCATATCCTGTTTGAATATCAATAAAAGTAGAACCTCGATCCAATTGCTCATGGATTAACCCATTGATCTTTTGATACTCTTTGCTAATAATAAAGACTTGTACATCTCCTGAACCAAAGACGAGAAGCTGGTTGAGTACAATCGTTGTAATCAATACCGAAACAATTCCATATAAAATCTGTTCCACATCAGAAAAGAAAACTTGTGTCAGTAAAATTACACTATCAAATACATAGAGTCCAATGGCCACTGGTATTTTAAACTTTCGATTTAAAATAAGCGGTGGAATATCCATTCCTCCTGTGGAAGCACCGAGACGAATGACAATACCAAGTCCACCGCCAATCACAATTCCTCCAATAATAGCCGCTAATAATTTATCCTCTGTTAAATGATGTAATACTTCCATATTGGAAAATACATTTAAACAAATCGGATAAAAAAACGTGCTGAGCAATGTTGTAATTGCAAAGGCTTTTCCAAGGAAATAAAGACCTAGGCAAAAAGTTACTACGTTAACAATTCCTACTGTTGTGGATACTGGTAAATGCAAATAGTGTTGTACCGTTCTTGCAATCCCTGTTGTTCCACCAACGAGAAATTCATTTGGAATCGTAAAAGCCGAAATCCCAAACGCAAAAATAATATTTCCTAACAGTATCCCAATTAGTGTTGCTATTCTTTTCATTTGTTTCCTCCATCGCATTATCATTGTTATTATGCACCAATTACAATATAAAATAACCGCACACATTCTAACATAGTTCTTTTTCTGTGACAATGCGATGATTTAAAGCATACAACACTTTAAAGTCTTTCTACTAACCCTTACACACAAATTTATCACTTTCGTTAACGATATATCATAATTGTCTTTTCTTACATTTCCTCTACGGAATCGACACTATAATCAAACATGAATTCTGTCATTTTATCCCCATGAACATTTGGTTTTACGACAAAACGATATGTTTTTATCACTTCTTTATCCACAGAATCAAAAAGCTGTGCATAAATAACATAACTGCCTTCTTTTTCTCCTGCTTCACATTGAATGACTCTCGTATCGGATAGTCCAATATCTCCCATTGGAAAATAATAAGCATCCTCTTCCTTGTCATAGCGAACCATTCCTTGCTTGTTCTTTGGAATATCGAAAAGTTCTTCACTACCCGCAAAAAGGGCATTTGCATACTGCTCTACCACATGAGCTGGTACTTTTATTTCCTCTCCTTCTACGGTACAAAGTTCATTTAAATCGAAATAACCACCGATAAGATAAAAAAGGGAATTCCAATAAAAAGAAGCATCTTCCTTTGTATATGCTGTATTATTTTCAAGCATACAGCGCATTAAGGAATCAAAAACAGGAACCATATGCTCCATATTTTCTGGAATGGAAACTTCAAATTCCATTGGATCTTCATAAATCATATGACTGGTTTCAATAATATTTCCATCCACTGTTATGGATATCTGATCTCCATGATAGGCAACTAAATAGGTATTTGCAATTGCTTGCATTGTCAAAGTTTCTCCTGTCGATCCCATTTGCATAAGATCTTCTTGAAACTCCTTTGATAAATCCAATGTGAGCACTCTTTTTCCGTTATCTTCTGCCACATTAAAAGACTGGTACTCTGCATTTTTTGGAATGATATCTTGATTTTTCAGTGCCTCATAAACTGCTTTTCCAGTGACTTTTTTCACCTTTTCTATTTCCACAAGAAAGCCATCTGCATTTCCATTTCCTGTATAAACAACTACTTTTTCTTGTTTCGTTTCCTTTTTTTGAGTTTTATTGATAGAAGTCGTTCCCTCCTCTGTTACACTTCCTGCCTGTGTGGCTTCCTCTTGTTGTACGGTACCAATATTTTTACATCCTATTATAGCAAAACTCATACTAAAACAAACAGCGAACAAAACTGCTAATCGTTTTTTCATATTCGATCGCTCCTTTCTTACTATGATATTAATATTAGATAAAACGGTGAAAAGTACGCTTTCTTGTTATTTTATTATAGCAAATGTTTTTGTCCTCTTTATGTTTTAGTTATTACATTTCAATTAACTTTCTTATACCATTTTTACGATTGTCTCTAAAAATTTCTTTTTCTTACTGTTTATGCATTTGCTTCTTATCCTTTTCCTCTTTCTCTTCGTTCAAAATTATTAATTTCTGCAAAAACATGTTTTGACAACAATAAAATTGCAATTAAGTTTGGAATGGCTAATAATCCATTCATGTTGTCAGCAAAATTCCAAACAGTCGTCAATTCCATCGTACAGCCAATCACCGTTACTCCACAATAAATTCCTTGATAAAGAACTGTCCATTTTTTTCCAAATAAATATTCCACACATTTTACGCCATAATACGACCAACCAATTAATGTAGCAAATCCAAAAATTACAACCGCCACACTAATAAAACGACCTCCTCTGCTACCAAAAACAACGGCAAAGGCCTTCGTCGTTAACATCATACCGTCAATTTCTTTTGTCCCATCATAAACACCAGAAGTTAAAATAACAAGGGCTGTCAAAGTACACATAACAATCGTATCAAGAAATACTTCTTGGATTCCCCAAAATCCTTGAATCACAGGGCTTTTCACATTAGAAGCGGAATGTACAATAACAGAACTTCCAAGCCCTGCCTCATTGGAAAAGATTCCCCTAGAAATCCCTACCATAATCGCTTTTTTCATTCCATATCCTAGCACTCCACCGCCCACTGCTTTCACAGAAAACGCACCTTCTATAATACTAAAAAATGCAGGTAAAATGTTCTCATGGCATCGGATTAGGACACAGACAGATCCAACGGTATACCCAATCGCCACAATGGGAATCAATTTCTCTGTTACCGAAGCGATTCTCCCGATTCCGCCTAAAATTACTAATGCCAAAAGAATTGACAAAATAATCCCAATCACTAACTCATTTCCCCCAAAGGAAACTTGTATCGCCTCAGAAACCGAATGGGCTTGTGTCATATTTCCCATACCAAAAGATGCCAAAATACAAAGAAATGCAAAAGAAATAGCTAGTCCCTTCGCATGAAGCCCTCGTTCCATATAGACCATAGGTCCACCAACCCATTCTCCATCTTCTCCTTTATAGCGATATAAAATACCAAGAGTTTTCTCAGCAAAATTTGTCATCATTCCAAAAATTGAACTAATCCACATCCAAAAAATAGCGCCAGCTCCTCCTGCGGTAATCGCAGTGGCAACACCTGCAATATTTCCTGTTCCAAGAGTTCCTGCAAGCGCGGTACAAAGAGATTGAAATTGAGTGATCGATTTCCCATCTTTCTCCTCTTCGACTTCTCCCTTCATCGTTCCAAATGTATACTTCATCCAAGTAAAAAAGCCCCGAAATTGAAAAAATTTCGTTCCAATCGAGAAATAAATTCCTGTCAGTAAAAAAGCACCAATCATATATGGTCCCCATATAAAATCATGTAACCGTTCATTCCATTGTTCCATGTTGGCTTTTAAAGCTCCCTTTTATTTTATAAACTATATGTATTTTTCTCCATAAAAAGAACGGTTCTATGGAAGATTCTCCATAAAACCGTTTCTCTACTTATCACTATAATACTTATTTGTATCTATGCCGTGCCATTATTTTTGATTGGCTGGCTCAATATTAATGCTCTTACCTTTAATCTTTGCGTGTTTCATCGCATTTAATACATCGGAAGCAAACTCTCTTGGAACTTCTACAAATGTATATTTATCAAACATATCAATGCATCCAACTAATTTTCCAGGCATTCCAGATTCTCCTGCAATGGCTCCTAAAATATCTCCTGGACGAACTTTTTGATTTTTACCAATGTTAATAAAGAGACGAACCATTCCTTCTTCTGCCCCTGTATTTTCAAAGTCAAATCCTCTTTCCTCTTCTGTTGTCACTTCGTTATCGCCCATAGCCATCTTTAAGAACGCTGCTGCAAGATCCATTGTTGTATAATCATTGACATTGACAGCTTCTTCTACCATTTCGATATAGGATTCTAACTCACCAGCTTCAATGACTTCTGCTATTTTTTCAAATACTTTTGAAACTTTTGCTTCTGCCACATCACTAATAGATGGCACTGGCTGAGCCTTAATCTTTGTCTTACAGTAACGCTGAATTTCTCTTAATTTATATACTTCTCTTCCAACGACGAAAGAAAATGCCATTCCTGTTCTTCCTGCACGTCCTGTTCTACCAATACGATGTACATAATATTCTTCATCTTGAGGAATATCATAGTTGAAAACAGCATCCACATCATCCACATCAATTCCTCTTGCCGCTACATCTGTAGCTACAAGGATTTCTGTTTTACCATTTCTAAAGCCGTTCATAACACGATCTCTTTGGCTCTGTTTTAAATCTCCATGAAGTCCTTCTGCAAAATAGCCTCTTCCTTGAAGATCTTCCACTACTTCATCTACTTTTCTCTTTGTATTACAAAATACAACAGAAAGATTTGGATTATAAATATCTAATAAACGTGCTAAAACTTCTGGTTTATTTTTAGGACGAACTTCATAATAATATTGTTCGATATTTGGAACTGTTAATTCCTTCTTTACCACTTTTACAATCTGCGCATCCTTTTGGAATTTCTTTGTAATATCCATAATTGGCTTTGGCATTGTTGCAGAGAACAAAATTGTTTGACGTTCTTCTGGAACTTGACTTAAAATCATTTCAATGTCTTCACGGAATCCCATGTTTAACATTTCATCGGCTTCATCAAGTGCTACTGCTTTCACGTGCTCAAGTTTCATTGTCTTTCTTCTCATATGATCCATAACACGTCCTGGAGTTCCGATAATAATCTGAGCACCAGCTTTAATGGAACGGATCTGTTTTGTAATATCTTGTCCTCCATATATTGGAAGCACTTTAATTCCATGTAAATATTTTGCTAACTTACGGATTTCATCGGCTACCTGAATGGCAAGCTCTCTTGTTGGACAAAGAACAATTGCTTGTAATGTTTTGCTCTTTGGATTGATATTTTGAAGAATAGGAATACCAAAAGCTGCTGTTTTTCCTGTACCTGTTTGTGCCTGACCTACGATGTCTTTTCCTTCTAATACAACAGGAATTGCTTTTGCTTGAATTGGAGTTGCCTCTTCAAATCCCATATCGGTAATCGCTCGTAATATTTCTGCCTGAATCTCTAATTGTTCAAATTTTATTGTTTCCATCTATTTCCCTTTCTATACTAAAAAATCTATAAAATGCATCTTGTCTGAACGCATAGGAGAATCCCGCTTTATCCTATCCTTTCACCTCTATCTCACCATTTGATGCAAAATTCTCCTTTTTATGCCTTTCACATAAAGAAAAAAGCTCCTAGATCAATGTCTAAGAGCTTTCTTTTCTCTTCCCATAGTAAAGAATCATATCACATATAATGCTAATATGTCAATCTATTTATCTATTTTTAATTTAATACAATGGAAATTGAACGCGAAGTTGCTCGACAACTCTTCGATCAATATCAACAAATTGGAGGTCTTCTCTTGTAGTTTCTCTATTTAAAATTCTTCCATATGGATCGACAGCAAGCGAATGTCCATTATATAAAATTCCATTACCATTGCCAACACGATTCACCCCAAGCACATAGCATTGATTTTCTACCGCTCTTGCTTGTAATAAAATTTTCCACTGTTCAATTCTATCCGCAGGCCAATTGGCGATGACAACTGCCACATGCGCATTTTTACACTCTGCTAAAAATAATTCTGGAAAACGCAAATCAAAACAAATATAGGTGCTAAAAATCAGATCATCCAACTGTACCATTCCCGCTCTAGAACCTTGTGCATAAAATCTTTGCTCTCCTCCCGGAACAAAACTTCTTCTTTTTGTATAAGAGAGCAACTGTCTTCCCTCATCAACCATAGCACACTTGTTGCGGACTAATTCACCATCCCATTCAGCGTATCCAAAAATAATTGCAATATGATATTTTCTGGACATCTTCTTAAAAAACAACATACTAAGAGATTGATGACTAGATTCTGCAACCTCTGCTACATTCATTGAAAATCCTGTCAACGTCATTTCTGGAAAGATAATACAATCCGCACCTCTTCTAGCGGCATTTAAAATCATTTCCTCACAAATTCGTTGATTTTCTTCTTTTTCTTCCCATTGAATATTTAATTGTGAAAGTGCAATTCTCATATCTCATTCTCCATTCTTCTGTATTTCCATTCCTTTTCTCTTTCCGAATGCATTTATTATACATGACTTTTTCTCTTTTTGAAATCATTTCGTATTTTTCTCTTGCATTCTTGGCATAATAATGTTAGTATTAATAATCATGATATGTAGTTTTAAAAACTATATATAAAAGTTTTTATTTCTATTATATTTTTTTAGAATAGAAAATCACTAAAACATAACGATGTATTTTTGATTCTTTTAGAACATAATATTTATTATTCATTATCTATCAACACTATCAACAAGGAGGCTTATTTATGCAAACAAATACAACGAAAACGAGACATCACTCTCTTATTCATGATATAAAAGACCCTGGCAGTGCCATCACTCACTTTATCGGAATGTTTATGGCGATTCTGGCACTTCCACCTTTACTGATGAAAGTAGCCAAAGGAAGTAACGAATCTCATGGCATGGCTTTTGTGATCTTTATTGTCAGTATGATTTTACTTTATGGTGCTAGCACCACTTATCATACTTTCCAGTTATCAAGCGAGGCCAAAAATACTCTGCTAAAAAAATTAGATCATTCTATGATTTTTGTTATGATCGCAGGTTCTTATACCCCTATCTGTGTTATTGTGCTAGAAGATTCCATTGGCAAAATGCTTCTTGGACTTGTTTGGTGTATCGCCATTGGCGGAATTATTTTAAAACTTTGTTGGATTCACTCTCCAAAATGGTTATCTTCTGTCATTTATATTTTAATGGGATGGACTTGTCTTTTGGCATGGAAGCCAATCCTTTATGGATTAACTTCTTTCCAATTTGCTTTTTTATTAGCAGGCGGTATTATTTACACAATTGGCGGTATTATTTATGCATTAAAACTTCCAATTTTCAATAGCCGTCATAAAAACTTTGGCAGCCATGAAATCTTTCATCTCTTCGTTATGGGAGGAAGTATTTGTCACTTTATCGTTATGTATAGTTTAGCATAAATACGAACTAAAATTTCCTCATAAAACAAAGTGTGCGTTGCACACTCTTCGCGACTTTCGGTCACTCCTAGCAACGTACACTTTGCCGCGCGCGAGCAATTTGCGAAGCAAAATTATCTTCGTTGCGAGCTGCGCATCGCTCGCACGTAGTGCTTTTTTATGTTATAGGATAACTCGCTTGCGAGGAATTTCTTATAACATAAAAAAGCCCTTTCTATTCACATCGAATTAGAAAGGGCTTTTTCTATGAGTTTTTTCTTCTGCTCTCTTGTCAACTGCTTAATCTCATACTCTCTTCTCATGGCTTCTTGTTTTGTTTTATACACTTCATAATACACCAGTCGGACAGGCAAACGAGACTTTGTATACTTTGCTCCTTTTCCATCATTATGAGTTTTTATTCTTTTTTGCAAATCATTCGTCCAACCAGTGTACAATGTTTTATCTTTACATTCTACAATATATGTATAATTCACAATGGCTCTTCCTTTTCTTTTTAAGTTCTTACATCTTTCTTGAACATTTCTTCTGCCCAAAAGCAGCCACCATATAAGAGTACTTTTCCTATATGGCGCTTGCTTTCACATAAACGTTTTTTTCATTGTTTTCATTATAATTCATACAAAGAAAAACGTCTATAGGCAGTTTCTATCATCTATAGAAAGCATCCGACATCTACTGTATTTTATTCAGAAAGAGAAAAAAAGAAAGTTCCATTCTATCTATAATTTTGTATAAAACAATTTCGGCTGCGAATTTTCTTCTTACCTTACTATTCTATGTAACAATTGTCATTGTGTGATTCCTCATAATGACAATTACTTTCTATCAATTTTTTCCACGCAAACGAAGTGTGCCTTGCTCATTCCTTATCATACGGAATCCATAGTATCAATGCACACTTCATCTCTCTACTTTTATTGTAAATATTTCATAGGATCAACTGGTTTTTTATCTTTTTGCATTTCAAAATATAGGTGATTTCCTTCCAATGTAAAAAATGCTGTCGATGGAGCTACTTTTCCAACTACTGCCTCTTCGTCTAATACATCGCCTTTTTTCCAAGTGATATCCTGTAACTGTCCATACGTAACCGTATATCCATTTCCAATATCAAGGGTAATCGTATTTCCATATTTTGTTGTCTTATCCACTTTTGTCACTTTTCCATTTGCAATATTTTTTACTTCTGCACCTTCTGTTGCCTGAATCATCATTCCTGGATTGCACTGGTATTGATCCAATGTCTGAAAATAAATGGTGGAGTCCATGCTGTAAGGGAGAACCACATTTCCAGATAACGGCCATTTTAACTTAGTGCTTCCATCATAGGAAATGGCTGCTTTTGTTTCTTTTACTACTTTTTCTTCTTTTGTTTTTTCTTCATTTTCCAGTGTCACCGCACTATTTCCAACAACATTTGCATTTTCGATTGTCTGCTTATTTTCGCTCTTGTTTGGTTGGCTTAGTTCCTGTTGCTCTGACTCCGTTGTTACTGGTTTCTTATGTTCTTCCGTTACGTTGTTACTTTCCGCTAATTCGATTTTTTCAATGCTACTTCTCATTGCTTGGTTTCTTACTTGGTCGATCGTTACAAACGCTCCTAACGCTAAGATTCCAATTACCGCGATCAAGGCATAGAAACTTTGTTTTTGCGTCAGTGTTTTTTTAGTTTTCTTCATTCTCATCACCTCTGGTAATATCATTTCCAGATTTGGTGATTTTATTCAGTGTAATTTTTTGATAATAATATTTTAAGATCTCTTCAAAGTCTGCACCATCTTTTGCCATCTCATTTGCTCCATATTGGCTAAGTCCAAGCCCTCTCCCTTTTCCTAATGCGATCATACGAAGAGTGCCATCATAATCTTCTAAATAAAAATTTGTAGAAGACAAAGAAAACCACTCTGCCCATTGCTCTCCTGTCACTGTCTTTTTCCCAATGGCTAGTGTTTTTACATACCCTAACTGTGTTTTTTCTTCAATTTTTAATTTTTCTTTTACATCTGCATCTTCCACAGTTATCCCATTTGACTGCAATCGTTCTTTTACTTCTTCATAAGAAAATTGTTGCATATTCATATACTCTTTGGATTCCACATCTTTCCCACTATCCACCGATTGTAAGTAAGCGATATCTTTTCCTAATAGTTCTTTTGCACTTACCGTTGTTCCAATGCTAACGGGATGATAATAAGCCTCTATGTATTCCCCATCATACGTCATATAAGTACCTGCTGTTTCAATAACAGCCTTTCTTAGCCTTCCATAATAGGTTTCCCAATTCTTTTCGCCCCACTTCTCTTTTAACTCTTCTTTTGACAAATATTGAAACGGAAGATCTTCTCCATTCATTGTTTTTTCCTTTTCCATTTCATTTAAAATATTTGTTCTTTGAATTACAGCTTGTCCCTTTAACGCTTCCATCTCATAGTCCGCTGGAATTTGAGATGCCATAGTTCCAATCACATAATCTTCCAAATCAATTTCCTCAATTGGCTCTGTCTTTCCTATTTGAATCAAAATTCCGGAAGAAAAATCAATATCTTCACCACTAGTTCCAACTACTCCTGTCATCACCATTGTAATTCCATAAGGTATCAAAATTGCCATACAGATATATACAAACCATTTATTCACTAAAAGACGCAAAAAATCCCTCCTGTCATTATCCTCTTTTCAAATTATATGACAGGGGGATTTCTTCTATTCAACTCTTTTTGTTTTTTCTATATGATACTTGCTCTTTTTTGTACTTGCCCTCTTTTCTAAGAAAGTTTTACTTCCACTTTTTTCAAGTGCCATAATTCTTTTGCATATTGTTCGATCGTACGATCGGAAGTAAACTTGCCAGAACAAGCGGTATTTAACATCGCTTTTCTTGCCCATTCTTTCTCATTACGATATGCTTCATCTACTTTTCTCTGTGCCTCTGCATAGGATTCAAAATCCTTTAAAATAAAATATTGATCTTTTTGTAATAAAGAATCGTATAATGGACGGAAACGATCGGGATCGTCTGGAGCATATGCACCGTTAATTAATTGCATTAACACTTCACGGACATTTTGATCCATATTATAAATATCCCATGGATTGTATCCCCCATTTTTCTCATAGTCCATCACTTCTTCTGCACTCATACCGAAGATAAAGGCATTTTCTTCTCCAACTTCTTCTACGATTTCCACATTTGCACCGTCCATTGTTCCAATGGTGAGAGCTCCATTTAGCATGAATTTCATATTTCCTGTACCAGAAGCCTCTTTTGACGCTGTCGAAATCTGTTCGGATAGATCTGCCGCAGCAAAAATAAGCTCTGCATTGGATACTCGATAGTTTTCAATAAACACGACTTTAATCTTATCTTTAATAGAGGCATCATTGTTGATAACATCGGCTACCGAATTAATTAATTTAATAATCAATTTGGCTGTATAATAACCCGCAGAAGCCTTTGCACCATAAATAAAAGTTCTTGGCACAATGTCCATGTCAGGATGACGCTTAATCTGATTATATAAGTACATCACATGTAAAATACTTAATAATTGACGTTTATATTCATGAAGACGTTTTACTTGGCAGTCAAAAATAGAACGTGGATTTACCTCAATTCCATTATGTTCTCGAATGTATTTGGCAAGACGAATTTTATTTTGATATTTAATATTCATAAACTCTTGCTGACATTTTTCGTCCTCCACATATATCTTTAATTTTGCAATATGCGGAAGATCAGTGATCCACTCATCTCCAATCTTACTGGTCACCCAATCTGCAAGCAATGGATTTCCATGGAGCAAAAATCTTCTTTGTGTAATTCCATTTGTCTTATTATTGAACTTATCAGGATCCATTTCATAGAAATCCTTTAACTCCCGTTTCTTTAAAATTTCTGTATGAAGCCTTGCAACCCCATTGACAGAATAACTTCCTGCAATGGCAAGATGTGCCATTTTCACCTGTCCATCATAAATAATTGCCATGCTCGCAATTTTCTCCGGTTGGTTTGGATATTTTTCTTTAATCGTTTCAATAAATCTTCGATTGATCTCTTCTACGATTTGATAAATACGAGGGAGAAGTCTTGAAAATAGCTCAATTGGCCATTTTTCTAACGCTTCTGCCATAATCGTATGGTTCGTATAAGCACACGTCTTACAAGTGATCTCCCAAGCCTCTTCCCAAGGAAGTTGTTCCTCGTCCACAAGAATTCTCATTAATTCCGCTACGGCTACCGTTGGATGGGTATCATTTAGCTGGAATGTAATCTTTTCATAAAGTTTATGAATATCATTTCCCATTTCTTTAAATTTTTGAATGGCTCTTTGTACAGAGGCAGAAATAAAGAAATATTGCTGTTTTAGACGAAGTTCTTTTCCTGCATAATGATTGTCGTTTGGATAAAGGACTTCTACTAATGTTTTGGCAAGATTTTCTTGCTCTACCGCTTTTTGATATTCTCCTTTATCAAACGAGCTTAAATTAAATGTCTGATCCGCTTGGGCATCCCAGATTCTAAGCGTATTAACGACATTGTTTCCATATCCCACAATCGGAAGATCATAAGGAATGGCCACAATCGATTGATATCCTTCTTGAATAAACTGATCTTTTCCATTTACATTACGAACCGTTACATATCCACCAAATTTTACAATCTGTTTATATTCAGAACGTCGGATCTCAAATGGATTTCCATCTTTTAACCAATCATCCGGTTTCTCCACTTGATACCCATCTTCGATAGCCTGTGCAAACATTCCATAGCGATAACGGATTCCACATCCATAAGCAGGATAGTTTAATGTGGCTAAAGAGTCCAAAAAACAAGCAGCAAGTCTTCCAAGACCACCATTTCCAAGAGCAGGATCTGGTTCTTGATCTTCAATCACATTTAAATCAAATCCCATTTCTAAGAGCGCTTCTTTCACTTCGTTATAATACGTTAAATTGATCATATTATTTCCAAGGGCGCGCCCCATTAAAAATTCCATAGACAAATAATATACGACTTTCACATTTTGTTCTTCATATTCTTTATGAGTTGCAATCCAACGATCAATAATATCGTCTTTTACGGCATAAGCAACTGCCTGATAAACTTGTGCAGGTGTTGCTTCTTCAATATTTCTACGGTATAAAACCTTTACTTGATTTCTTACTTCTTTTTTAAACTCTTCCTTGTTAAATACTATATTTTTCATCCCAACAACTCCTTATTCTAGACATTTTCTTCCAGAATGTTTTTGGAAATTTAACCCTTTTGAACTTTGACTCTCCTATCCTATCATCGTCCTCTTTGTCCTCTTTTTTCCACATTCTGAAAAACGTGTTTTTGAGTCCCTCTACGGCATATCTCAGCCAATTTATGGGATAACTCTTTTTTATTGTATCACTTTTTCATAAAAACCGCTACTATCTGAATCTTTTATTTTTCTTAAAAATATAAAACACAATTCTTTCGTTTCTTATCTGACTACTAAAACAAAGTGTGGGTTGCACACTTATCGCAACGTACACTTTGCCGCCCGCCAGCAATTTCCCATAACATAAAAAAACGAGAAGAGCTTTTAGCTCTTCTCATTTTTTACTTCTTATATTATTTATCTTTTTTCCACACCAAGTACAATGTTTTCGCCATTGATGTTCCATTCTTTTGTATAGCCTTTTGCTTGTCCAAGAATCATTTCATCGGCTAAAACATCATTTTTGATTGTATCTTCATTTTTCTTAATGATATCGAATAACTTATCATTATTTTCAGCAGAAACTGTAATGTGATCCATCACTTCAAAATCAGCTTCTTTTCTCATTGTCTGAATCTTACTAATGATTTCTCTTACAAATCCTTCTTCTAATAACTCTTCTGTTAAGTTTGTATCAAGAACAACTGTAATTCCGTTGTCTGTTTCTGATACATATCCTTCTTTTTGAGTCATTTCTGTTAACACATCTTCTGGTGTTAATTCTACTTCGTTTCCATCGATATCAAGTTTTAAAATACCTTTTGTATTTAAATCATTCATTGCTGCATTTCCGTCTACTTCTGTTAAAGCGGTACGGATCGCATTTAATAATTTACCGTATTTTGGTCCTAATGTTCTCATCTGAGGTTTAAATGTATAAGTTGTAAATGCGGATACATCTTGTGTGAACTCTGCATTTTTTACATTTAATTCTTCTTCGATAATCTGTCTAAAGAAGTCAGGAAGCTCTAAATCCGCTTTCACGAACATCTTTCCAATTGGCTGACGGTTTTTAATATTGGCACCATTACGAGCAGCACGTCCAAGAACAACAACCTTTAATACAAGATCCATATCTTTTTCTAATTCTGCATCGATCCATTCTTCTTTCACAGCTGGGAAGTCGCAAAGATGGATACTTTCTTTTGCGTCTTTATCTAAGTTGCGAACGAGGTTTTGATAAATATCCTCTGTCATAAATGGAATCATTGGCGCTGCTGTCTTAATAATCGTAACAAGAGCAGTATAAAGTGTCATATAAGCGTTTACTTTATCTTCTGGCATTCCTTTTGCCCAGAATCTTTCACGGCTTCTTCTTACGTACCAGTTACTCATATCATCGACAAATTCCTGCATTGCTCTTGCAGCTTCTGGAATCTTATAAGCTCCTAAGTTTTCATCAACCGCTTTTACACAGCTATTTAATTTGGATAATAACCATTTATCCATAACTGGTAAGTTCTCGTAATTTAATGTGTGTTCCATTGGATTGAACTGATCGATTTCTGCATATAACACATAAAATGCATACGTATTCCAAAGAGTTCCCATAAATTTACGCTGTCCCTCTGTTACCGCTTTTCCATGGAAACGGTTTGGAAGCCATGGTGCACTATTAATGTAGAAATACCAACGAATCGCATCTGCACCATACGTCGTCAGTGCTTCCATTGGATCAACCGCATTTCCTTTGGATTTACTCATCTTTTGTCCATTTTCGTCCTGTACATGTCCAAGCACGATAACATTCTTATAAGGTGCTTTATTAAATAACAACGTAGAAACAGCAAGTAAAGAGTAGAACCAACCACGTGTCTGATCCACCGCTTCTGAAATAAAGTCTGCTGGGAAATGAGATTCAAACACATCTTTATTTTCAAATGGATAATGCCATTGTGCAAAAGGCATAGAACCAGAGTCGAACCAACAGTCGATTACTTCTGGCACACGGTGCATTTCTTTTCCACAGTGAGGACATTTAATTGTTACAGCGTCGATATATGGGCGATGTAATTCAATATTATCTGGACAGTTATCAGACATACTCTTTAATTCTTCAATGGAACCGATGGCATGTTGATGTCCACATTCACATTCCCAAATATTTAATGGAGTTCCCCAATAACGGTTACGGCTAATTCCCCAATCTTGCACATTTTCAAGCCAGTCACCAAAACGTCCTTTTCCAATGCTTTCTGGAATCCAGTTAACCGTATTATTATTGCGAATTAAATCTTCTTTTACTTCTGTCATCTTAATGAACCAAGATTCTCTCGCATAGTAGATAAGTGGAGTATCACATCTCCAACAATGTGGGTAGCTATGCTCAAAGTTTGGTGCAGCGTATAAAAGTCCTCTTTCTTTTAAGTCTTTTAATACCAAAGGATCCGCTTTTTTACAAAAAGTTCCAGCCCAAGGAGTTTCTTTTGTCATCTCTCCTTTTCCATCTACTAATTGAATGAATGGCAGATCGTATTTTCTTCCTACTTTATTATCATCTTCACCGAATGCAGGAGCGATATGAACAACACCTGTACCATCTGTTAATGTTACATACGTATCACACACAACATAATAAGCTTTCTTGCTTAATTCCACAAATGGGAATAATGGTTCGTATTCTTTATATTCTAAATCTTTTCCTACGAATTTTTCTACCACTTCGTATCCTTCTGGAAGAACAGAAGAAAGAAGTGCTTCTGCCATATAGTAAGTTTCTCCTTCGGAAACAACTTTTACATAAGTTTCTTCTGGATTCACACAAAGAGCAACGTTTGATGGTAATGTCCAAGGAGTTGTTGTCCATGCTAAAATATAAGCATCTTCTCCTACTACTTTAAACTTAGCAATGGCAGATTTTTCTTTTACATCTTTATAACCTTGTGCCACTTCATGAGAAGAAAGTGGTGTTCCACATCTTGGGCAGTAAGGTACGATTTTATGACCTTTATATAATAATTTCTTTTCCCAAATCTGTTTTAATGCCCACCATTCAGATTCAATGAAATCATTTTCATATGTGACATATGGATGTTCCATGTCCGCCCAAAAACCAACAGTTCCTGAGAAGTCTTCCCACATCCCTTTGTATTTCCAAACAGATTCTTTACATTTTTGAATAAATGGTTCTAACCCATATTCTTCGATCTGTTCTTTTCCATCTAAGCCTAATAATTTTTCTACTTCAAGCTCTACTGGAAGCCCATGAGTATCCCAACCAGCCTTACGATCGATTTTATGTCCTTTCATTGTCTGGTATCTTGGAATCATATCTTTAATAACACGTGTTAAAACGTGTCCAATATGTGGCTTTCCATTGGCAGTTGGAGGTCCATCAAAAAATGTATATGGTTCGCCTTCTGCTCTTTCATCAATACTTTTTTGGAAAATATGGTTATCTTCCCAGAATTTTTCGATTTTCTTTTCTCTCTCAACAAAATTGAGATTCGTTGATACCTTATCGTACATCTGTTATTCTCCTTCTTTTACAACTTTTTGTATTGGCTACCTATGTTATTGTTCTTCTTTCAAGTGAAAAGAACAAAATAGAATTGGCATATTTTTGATGACTTCTAGCAACGTACACTTTACAGTATGAAAACAATTTATGGGATTAAGGATAACTCGCTTTGCGAGCTGCGCATTGTTGCACGTAGTGCTTTTTTATTTCATAGGAAATGGTACTTTCTCGAATTAATGTAACAAGGTGTTTCCTATAAAATAAAAAATCCCCGTCCTGAAAACAGGACGAGGGTACTATAAAAACGGCTCGTTCAACCACCTATTTACATACTATCATATGCTCTCCATATAACGGTGGAACCCGATCACATCTACTAGAACCTCTATGAAAACTAACTCATAAGCTCGTTCAATGGATAACTCCAGAGTGATTTTCAAAAAACTATACTAAGCACTGGCTCTCACCGTCCCAGCTCGCTTTTGCCTTTCTTTATTTTCCTACTCTCTCTATCAAAGTCTATCTTTTGCTATGAAGTTTTACTATTTTTTAGTTTATTATAAAAAAACTTCCTTGTCAACTGGTAGAATGAGAAATCTATCACTTGTTTATTCTCTTTCGTTCCAAAATCGTTCCAAATACGCTTTTGTTGTATTCACTGTGACTTTATGAAAGGTGTCCCATTCTCTTGGAAATAAGCTCTGGTATTTCATCTGTAAAAAACGATCATCTAGCAATAAAATCACTCCTTTATCTTCGGCCGTTCGAATGACTCTCCCAGCTGACTGCAACACTTTATTCATGGCAGGATATCGGTAAGCATAATCGAATCCATCATATCCTTTTTCCTCATAATGTTTCTTCAATAATTCTCGTTCTTGGCACACCTTTGGAATCCCTGTTCCTACAATAACAGCCCCGATTAATTGTTCTCCTACTAAATCAATTCCTTCTGAAAAGACGCCACCTAACACACAAAATGCCAACAAAGACTTTTTCTCTTTTTTTATAAATTCTTCTAAAAAAAGCTCCTTTTCTTCTTCTGTCATATCCGCTTCTTGTAAAAGAATTCTCGCTTTATAAAAAAGCCCCCTCTCCATAGCGATTTCATATACCTCTTTCCTATATTGATACGACGGGAAAAATATCATATAATTTCCTGCTTTGCTATCAATTAACTGATCGAGATACCATACAATCTTTTCATATTCTCCATAACTTCTTCTTGTATAACGACTCGATACATCATATCCAATTGCTAACATTCTATTTTCCTTTTTAAAAGGAGATGGAATATAAATGGCATAATCATCCTCTTCCCTAGAAAGCATCTCTTTATAGTACTGAATCGGAAGCATCGTAGCAGAAAAAAAGATTGTGCTAACTCCCATATCCAAATAGGTTTTTAATTGATTGGCTGGTGTCACACAAAAGAGCTTGACAAAAAATCGTCCTGCCTCATCCTTTCCTGTATAAATCTCATAAGATTCATCAAGGAGCTCATGCATATTTAGAAAATGTCGAATATTAAAATAAAGTTGTACCACTTTATCCCTCATCTCTTTCTCTTCTTCTTCCTCTAAAACCCCTTCTAATTCCCCATAAACTCTTATTAGAGTCTCATAAAAAGAACCTAGATTCCCTAATATGCCATACTCTCTTTTCTCTTCTTCCCATATATCCATGGCATTTTGACAATGATTCAAAAAACGTCCTAACTTTTTATATTTTTTTCCAATCATTTTTCGCAATTCCATGAATTCCTCTCGGTATAAAATCGCACTATACATGGTCCTTGCCCGCTCTACTAAGTTATGAGCCTCATCAATTAAAAACAAATAGCTTCCCTTTTGTCCCTCTCCAAAAAACCTTTTTAAATGGACATTCGGATCGAATACATAATTATAATCGCCAATTACAATATCCGCAAAGCTACTGGCATCTAATCCTAACTCAAATGGACAAACTTCATATTTCTTTGCCCATTGAAGTAACACTTCTCGATCCATTTCCTGCTCTTTTAATAACATTTCATATAAGGCTTCGTTAATGCGATCAAAATGCCCTCTAGCATAAGGACAATCGATAGGATTACAATTCATCTCTTCCATAGGGCAGATCTTTTCCTTTGCTGTTAAAATGACAACACTGCTTTTTAATCCTTTTTCCTTTAATATTTTTACGCTTTGATATGCCACGGTTCTTGTAATGGTCTTGGCAGTCAAATAAAATATTTTCTCTCCAAGCTCCTCTCCCACTGCCTTTACTGCTGGAAACATCGTAGACATCGTTTTTCCAATTCCTGTGGGTGCTTGAATAAATAGTTTCTTTCCCCGACTCATCGTTCGATAAACGGAAACCGCCATATCCCTTTGCCCTTTTCGATAAGGGAATGGAAATTGTAATGGCTTAATAGAAGCATTTCTCTCTTCTCTTTTCTCTTTTAAAAATTTTCCCCACATTAAATACTGATTTAATAAGCCAAAAAACCATTCCTTTAGCTGTTCTGCCTCAAAAACCGTCTGAAACCGTTTAATCTCTTCCGTTTCTAACTGGCAGTATGTCATCTGAATCGTCACTCGATCCTTTTTTTCTTGCTCGCAATAAATATGCCCATAACACATGGCCTGCGCTTGATGGACAAGGACTGGTTCCTGAATCGTATCTAAACTTCGATAAACACCCTTAATCTCATCAATGATGACCTGCTCCTTCGTTTCTTCAATCCCATCGGCTCTCCCTTCCATACAAAAAGTAAATCCATCTTGTTCAATTTCATATTTCATGGAAACTTCTGCCCGATAAGAACTTCCCATCTGCTTTTGTATCTTCCGATGAATTCGACTCCCCGCTTGCATCGCATCTTTTTCTCCACTCCCTCTTCGATTATCAATGTCACCAGAACGCAACAAAAATTCTACAAAATTTCTTACAGAAACTCTTATCTGATTCCCTTCTATTTCAATCATATTTTTTCTCGCTTTCTTTTCTGTTCCCCATTATCCTAGAAGCTCTCTTCTATCCCTATTATCCTTTTACTATTTATAATGGAAATACAACCATATATTTCTTCTGTTCTATCAACAGTATCTTCTTTTTCTATCCTGTTACTTATTATACAGAAAATTCTTATACCTCTCAACTTTGAGAATCCCCCCTTGAAAAGTAGAATCTATCTATGCTAGAATGGGACATGTTTAAAAATTTTAGAAAGAAGGATTACATTATGTTAAAAAATGAGACAATTCCAAGAGATCCTATGATTCTTTTAAGTTTTATTAATACAAAATTACGAGATCAGTACAATTCTCTTGAATCCCTTTGCGATGACATGGAACTAGATGAAAATGATTTAAAGAATATTTTAAAAGCCATTGATTATTCTTATAATCAAGAATTGAATAAATTTGTGTAACCGCCAATGGCAAACATGCAACAAAAGTATTGCACACAAAAATGGGAAATAGAAACAATCGTTATTTCTATTTCCCACTTTTCATTTCTTGGAAGTTTCTTTTCATTCTTCCTCGCTTATCATCTTCACATGAATTGCCTGAGGTCCTTTCGCACCTGCTGTTACTTCAAAAGAAACGCTCATTCCTTCTTCTAACTTCTGTCCCTCTTCTAATTCCACATGGCTCTGATGCACAAATATTTCATGATTGGACTCATCCACTAAAAATCCAAATCCTCTTTGTTCATCATATTCTTTTACAATTCCTTGTTTCATAATCTACAACACTCCTTTTCTTCTTTGTTGCAATATATGAACAAGTTATTTTGATTATGTCCAAACACAAAAACTCTTTGCTTTTTTGACATTAATCGATTTCTTTTAACAACTGCAATCGCCTTTTTACTCGTCTCATCCAAGGATCAAAAAATCCTAATTTATAAAAATTGCGGAAAACAATCCCTAAAAACATGGCATATAAAAATCCAGCAAATCCTCCAACTTTTAATCCTACATAGATTAAAAATAACGTTGGAAGTGGTCGTAATCCTATGCTATCCCCAATGATCTTTGGCTGTAATAGCTGTCTTGCTAATAGGCAGATTAAATAAAGGATAATAAAAATCACACCCGCTTGAAACTGATGTTCAATAAACTTAAAAACTGCCCAAGGGATCAAAATCATCCCTGTTCCTAAAAACGGAAGAACATCCCATATGCTAATCACTATTGCTAGTAAAAAAGCATAATTTTCTCCTTCAATCGCAAGTCCAATGAAGAGTAAGACAAAAATGACACCCATAATCTTCAACTGTGCCTTTACATAGCCGCCAAGCGCTTTAAAAATGTGTTCTTTGATTAAACTTAATTTTTCTTGAATAGACTTTGGAGCTTTCTCTTTATAAAACAAGTAAATTTCTTCTCGTTCTACCATAAAAAAATAGGCAGATAATATCATAACGATAGAGGAAACAAATCCATTTGTAACGCCTTTTGCAACCCCTCCTGCATATTGAATACTATTTCCTCCAATTCCTTTGACCCATTCTGTCAAAACTCCCATAATACTTTGATAAAGTTCTTCTCCTTTTTGGAGTAATCCTGCTCGAATCCCAAAATGTTGTGCCTTCTCTTCTAAAAATAAATTCAAATTATCAAACTGTACTTTGATTGAGTCCAAGATATGAGGAAGATCTTGGCTTAAACTGATGATCTGCTCTACAAGATGCCCGATTAAAAAATAAAGAACTCCTATAATAGCAGCCAATGCAATGACAATAATTAACGCAGATCCAAATTTCTTTGGAACTTTTATTTTCTTCTCTAAAAAATTTCGTAATGGGTTGGCTAATACGGAAATAATCCAACCGACAACAAATGGCCATAAAAAACCGATTACTTTAGGTCCCAGAAAAATAATCGCTACTAAAAAAAGTCCTGCCCACAAAAACTCTAAAATCAATTCAAAACAGACTTCCCATCGCCTCATCTTACTCACTCCTGTCCTACTTATAATACTATCATTATAGCCATTTTCCTAACAAGTTACAAGTTGTGTTCCTTGTCAAATCCTTTCAGAATTATTAATATTTTATGAAAAATAAGTGAGAACGCTTCTTACTTAACATATGTAGAACAGATTCATCTCATGGCTAAAACTAAGAGTATTCTTGCCTATGTTCATAAAACAGTTATTTTTCCTGTCTTATAGGATAACAAATATACTTGATAGGATAAGATCTCATCTGGTCGGACAACTGTGTTATTGGCATCCTTTACGATAGCCTGTAAGCGCCTCACTTCAAAGTCGCTTCCTCCTACTACAAGTAACACTTCATGAATACTGCTTGGCAAAATATAAATATCTCTTTCAAATTTCTTTGCTATCTCCCATAACTCTTCTTCATAAGTGATACAAGTTGCTCCATTTAATTCTCTTGCATTCGTCAGTACATAAAGCGAAGGTATCTTGGGCATATCAGGAACAATTCTTTGCAATACTTCCTCCATAGACATGATTTTCATCGGAAATAATACTTTTGTATTTTCCCTTGCTTTTTTTACAACGTCTTCCCATGATACACCCCAGCGCTCTAACTCTTTGTTCGTCACTAAAATAGAAGAAATTCCTTCTTCTTCCTCATAACAAAGATATCGAACCGTCAATGCTAAATCATTCCATGGAAGATACGGCGTCGTTTCCCATAATTCATGATTCATTCCGATATTAACAAGCCGAAAGAAAAGCCGTTCTTTACAAGTATCAAAATCTAAAAATACATCAGGCACCGAAAACATCTCTTCTCTCCCTGACTTAAATTCTTCTACTATCAATTGTAAAATTGTAAAAAACTCTTCTCCCTCTTCCTGTCGTTCATAATAGGAATCCAAATAAATAATAGGTGCGATGACTTGTCCTTGTTCTCGAATGACAATGCCATTTTTTCTCTCACCATTATTTTTCATAACCGAGGTTAATTCCCATTGTAATTCCTCTCCTTTTGGTAAAACCTCACCAATACTACATTTAATCCGTTCCAAAAATTCCGTTTTATCCATAGCACATTCTCCTTCTTCTTACTCTCCAAGTTACAAGGCAGTCTGTGCCAACAAACATTCGTTCTTTTTATTAGTGTACCATATTCTACACCAATTTTCAATTTATTTTATAATTATTTTAAAATTATTTTTAATATGTTTCAAAATATTATTTTCAATTATACCACATTCTTTCCAAAATAATTAGAACCATCCTTCTTCCCTCTCTCTAAATTTTTTAAAAAAGGATACCAATGCTTCCATCTGTTCTCTTGTTCCAATGGTAATTCTTAAATATTGATCAATTCTTGGCTTTTCGAAATAACGCATATAGATATTTTCTCTTCTTGCCGCTTCAAATAATTTTTTTGCATCATATTTTTTATGAGTTGCGAAAACAAAATTTGTTTTTGACTCTAAAAATTCAAATCCCAATTGTTTAAGCTCATTACAAAACCACTCTCTTGTGGCTACAATGTTCTGAATCGTTTGTTCAAAATACTCTTCATCTTCTATCGAGGCTTTTCCTAATCGAATCGAAACTTCGCTCATCGTATAAGAATTATAAGAATATTTCACGTCTTGCATGGCTCTAATTAACACTGGTGATCCGATGGCATATCCAATTCTCATTCCCGCCATAGAACGGGATTTTGAAAATGTCTGCACAACCAATACGTTATCATATTTTTCTAATAACGATATAGCTGATTGCCCGCCAAAATCAATATAGGCTTCATCAATTATGACAATACTCTCTGGATTCTCTCTTACTATTTCTTCTACAAAAGATAAGGGTTCTAAAATCCCAGTCGGCGCATTGGGATTTGGAAAAATAATCCCGCCATTTTCTTCCTTATAATCTTCCACTCGAATACGAAATGCTTGATCTAGTGGCTTTTTTTCATAAGGAATTTGAAACAGTTCTGCCCAGACTTCATAAAAAGAGTATGTAATATCAGGGAAGAAAATAGGCTTTTTTGAATGAAAAAACGTCATAAATGCTATAGCCAATACATCATCTGAACCAACACCAACAAATACTTGATCTTCCTTTACATGAAAACGCCTAGCAATTGCTTCTGTTAATAAATGAGCCGTTGGATCTGGATACCGTTGCAAATTTTTTATATCCTTTAATTGTTCCATCACTTTTGGCGAAGGTGGATATGGATTTTCATTGGTGTTTAACTTAATGATCCCCTCCCCCTTTGGTTGCTCTCCTGGAACATATGGTACGATTTTACGAAGATTCTTTTCCCATTCTCTCATGATTATCCTCCTATTTTCTTTATTATGAAACTACATTACTTTATCTCACTAATTCATTATCTTGTAAAATTATTTTCTATTATACCAAGTTTCATAAATTATGCAAGCATTTTTGTGCAAAAAAATAAAACTGTTGTACGAACAAAATACAACAGTTTTTATAAAAATATGGATACTTCCATTTGGCATAACTATATAATAACTTTTTCAATTTCTTGGCTTCGATATCCAAGTTTCTCCAATGAATCACGAAATGCACTTTCCCATTCTTCTTGACTCAAAATCACTTTTTGCTGATTCTTTAATAAAATAACGCAAACCTTTTCGGGCTCTTTTCCTTCCATATGAACTTCATAAGACTGTTCTGGACAAAGTATCCCCATTTGCTCAAGCACTTGTAACATTCGATAGACAGTAGCATTTCCAACCGTTGGATCCACTTGATGAACATGACAACAAATCGCTTTTTTACATTCGAATCTATGACTTAACAAAATATCAAGAATTAATTTTCTCTGCTTTGTAATACGCAATCCTTGTTTACGAAACTCTTCAAGAACTTTTTCTTTCATCTCTTCTTTTATCTTATTTTCATCTTTCACCATTTCTTCACCTTCTTGAAAGTTTATTTTCTAAATACATAAACAAAACTTTCCCTTATTCAACTTCTATCTTGTTACCTCTTTCAAACAACTAGGCAAGTAAACGACTGGAGATTCCCATTTCTTTTTAAAATTCACGCTTTAAGTTAGTCTTAAATAACTCATTGAGTTTATTATACCTCATTTTAGAGTTATATGCAACTAACTTTTTCATTTTTCTTAAAATATTTTTTTATTTTTATTTTTTATATAGAAAAAATCTCCTTAACAATTTCATTCTTTCTTATCAATCCTCACTTATCATAAGAAAAATAATGTTAAAGAGATCTTTTCTTTTTTCTATTCTACTTCTTTGTTATACTATTTTTTCCACTTGGCTTTCTTAATTTTGTCATACTATCCAGTCCAATTGCTAAGGTAGACATATTATGAAGCAATGCGGAAGTGGCAGGAGCAATGATTCCTCCAAGTCCAAGGAGAATAAGACCAAAATTGAATCCAATAACAACACGATAATTTCTTTGGATTCTGTCCATTAAAAGTTCACTAATCTCCCTTAAAACAATGAGTTGTTCCAAACTATCCGATGCGATTGCAATATCCGCTACCTCTTTTGCTAGCTGAGCCCCTTCTTTCATGGCAATTCCTGCATCCGCTGCTGAAAGAGCTGGAGAATCATTAATTCCATCTCCGATCATTAATACTTTATGCCCTTCTTTCTTCGCTTGTTCCACAAAGTTTGCTTTATCTTCTGGCAATACTTCTGCAAAATAGCCATCAAGATGTATTTTCTTCGCAACAGCTGCCGCTGTATATTCATTGTCACCAGTCATCATAATCAACCGTTTGAATCCTTGCTCACGAAGTTTTGCAATCACATCTCCTGCTTCTTCTCTCAATGGATCTTCAATACATAAAATTGCCGCTAATTTTCCACCAATCGCCAAATAAAGACGAGAATACTGTCGCTCCATTGATTCAATTTCTTTCTTTTCTTCTTCGGATAGAGGGATTTTCTCATCTTCCATAACAAAGTGATAGCTTCCAATTAAAGCGCGTTCTCCATTAATCGTTGAAACAATTCCATGAGCAACGACATATTCTACCTTTGTATGCATCTCCTTATGCTCGATGCCTTCTGTCAATGCTTGGCGAACGACTGCTCTTGCGATAGAATGTGGAAAATGCTCTTCTAAGCAAGCGGCGATTTTAAGTGCTTCCTCTCTCTCATATCCATTGAATGTATGAATTTCTTTTACCACTGGCTCCGCCTTTGTTAAAGTACCAGTTTTATCAAATACAAGAGTATCCGCCTCTGCAACTGCCTCTAAAAATTTTCCACCTTTTACGGTAATATGATTTTGACTACATTCTTTCATGGCCGATAAAACAGCTAATGGCATAGATAATTTTAAAGCACAGGAGAAATCCACCATTAAAATTGAAAGTGCCTTTGTAATATTTCTCGTTAATAATGCTGTCACAATCGTACCAGCAAGGCTATACGGTACAAGGCGATCTGCCAGCCCTTCTGCTCTTGACTCTACCCCCGATTTTAATTTCTCAGATTCTTCGATCATGTCCACAATCTTTTCATAACGAGTAGCACCACCATCGCTTTTTACTTGAACAAAAAGCTCGCCTTCTTCTATTACAGTTCCTGCATAGACATAAGCTCCCTCTTTCTTTTCAACCGGAATACTTTCCCCTGTTAAAGATGCTTGATTTACCATCGCTTCACCATCGACTACATTACCATCGACTGGTATTATATTTCCTGTATGAACAATAATAACATCATCTTTTTGCACATTAGAAAATGGGATCTGCACTTCTCCTTCTTCTGTCTTTAACCAAACTTTTTCTATATTTAAAGACATACTATCTGCAAGAGCATTCACGGACTTTTTATGAGTCCACTCTTCTAATAATTCTCCAATCTCTAACAAGAACATAACCGAACCTGCTGTTGCAAAATCTCTTTGCCAAATGGATGCCCCAATTGCTGTTGCATCTAAGACCTCCACTTTTAATCCTTCATTTGCTAATGTTTTAAACCCTTTCCAAATATATCCAACTGCTTTAAAACCTATGATTGCAAATCGAACAGGCTGTGGAACAAACAAACGCATTGCTACTTTTTTTGCAACTTTACTAATCATTTTTTCTTTGTATTCTTCATTAATACTAATTGTATTCGAACCTCTTATTTGAAACTGTTCTTTTGCTTTTTCAAATTCATAGGCTTTGATAATAGAAAGAATATTCTTTTTTTCTCCTTCATACCAAATAGCAACGCCTGCGGTTCTTCCATAAATTTTTATCTGTACAATTTCTTTTTGAGCTAAGAGATATTGTTCTAAAATATCTTCTTCTTCTGGAGTGAATCCACGATTTCCAAGCTGAAAACGAATTCTTCCATCAATGGAATGTTTAATCCGATATTTCATATGCTTGCTCCTTTCTTCTTTTTTGTTTTTATTGACAATGAAAAAGGCTATCTTTTTCCGTTTTTCCTTCCAAAGACAGCCCATTTATTCCTTTTTCTTATGCTTCTTCTGTTACCGTAGCTTTTTCTTCTACTTCTTCTTCACAGCCTTCACATTCTGCTTGTGCTTCTTCTGCTGCTCTTTGTTCATTCATTGCCTGTGCTTCTGCAAGAATATCTTCTGCTCTTTCTTGTACTTTCATGGAAGTTGTCATAACACAATCTTTTGCACGTAAACCTGCCGCCAATGTTTTTGTATAAAGGTTTCTTGCATCTTTACTTCCTAAGATTTTAAGACCAGCTGTTCCAAAAAGAACACCTCCTGCAAAACAACCAATTTTCTTCCATGTACTTTCATTAAATATCATAATTTTCCTCCTTTTCACCACACATACGATGGAACACAACAAATCCCTTATTTGTGTTTAAAGCCTGTGTAAAACACCATTGCCATACAAAACATAGTCGCATATGCCCAAAACTTATGTTTCTTCATTTTATCACTTCTTTCAATGAATAATTTCTTTTTATTTTACAATATATTCTATAAAATTACAATTATCGGAAGGTATTATTGAGAAAAATTTTCAATAACTTCTTGTTTTTCATCGCTTTCTTGTTCTCTTTCATAAATGCGATCGAAAAAATTCTTAATCGCTTTCCACGCTTCCTTCGTCTCTGGCACTAATGCCCCTGCCATCGGAAACACATGAAACATTCCTTCAAAAATGACTACTTCCACTAAAACTCCGCTTTGCTCTGCCTTCTTTGCAAAATCTTCTGTATCACTTAATAACATTTCATAGCTTCCCGCTTGCATATGAATGGGTGGAAATCCTGTAAGTTCCCCATAAATAGGGGAAATATAAGGATTTTTTAAATCATGATCCCCCATATAATCTTTTCGATAAAGCATACTTTCTGTCGTATTTCCAAACAGAGGATCTTTATCAAAATTTTCCTTATAAGAAGAACCACTGCAAGTAACATCCGTCCAAGCAGACATAGTAATCATTGCCTTTGGCATTTTCTTTTTTTTCTTTTTTAGCCAATGCCCTAATGCAAACGTAAGTCCTCCTCCTGCTGAATCTCCAACGACGACTATTTGCTCTTCTGTGACTCCTTTTGCTAAAATCCATTGATAAGCATCAATACAGTCTTTCAGAGCCGCTGGAAATGGATGTTCTGGCGCTACTCGATAATCTGGTGTGACAACCGTTGCTCCTTCATTTACTTCACTATACTTTATAGCAAAATTGCGATACGCATTTTTCATAGGCCCAATATATCCACCACCATGCAACTGTAAAATCCATAAATCTCCTTCTTTTTTTCTAGGAGAATGTACTTCTAATGTGTAATTCTTTCTTTTTATCTTCTCCCATACATATTTTCTTGGACATCTCCACTCCATTTCTTTTGGATTGGCTCTTAACTCTCCCGTCTGTATTTTTCTTCCTAAATGTTCTGTCGCCGTTACATCCGCCATAATGGCACGAACAAGTTGCCCTCGAATACTTCCTTCTTTCCATTCTTTTCTCATATATGAAATCTCCGTAATAATTCATCCTTCGCCTTTGTGTTTCCAAATACCATCGTTCCTACAAAAATAACAAAAGATATAAAAATTGCGATAAATGTTGGAATCGGTTTTGTAATCCAATGTTTTAAATATAAAATCAATGGCCATAAACTTAATAACAATAATTGAATTTGATAAAGTAAATAGCTTTGCCAATTCATAAAGTTTGCCGCCATTAAAATTAAGATAGCTCCATCGGCAATTAAAATTAATGCAGGAAATGCGAAATTTACGGACCAACCTGTGTATCCATCCATTCTCCAGTCAATAAATACAAGTAATACTTGTGTCAAAATCAACTGCAACATAATTTTCGCCCCTACATTTACATTGTTAAAAATACAATAGCGAATGGCAAACCAAGAATAACAAACAATACCAATTGGAAGAATACTCCAAAATTCTCCCTTATAATAGAAAAGATTAATGGCAAGCATGGCTACGCACACGATAATAGCTAAAAAGAAAAAGATATTTAACACAAAACGATAGGCTTTCCGCTTCATTCGAATATCTGGATATGAGTCTTCCCCTTTTCTTTCATCTTCTTTTATTCTATTTTGACAAAAAGGACATACTTTCGTCTCATCTAAAATCTCAACTTTACAGTGCTTACAATACGCCACTCCTCTTCCTCCTTTCTCATTCTTCTTCTCTCTCATAATAAATTCCATTTGTCATAATGGATACGGGAATCCCATCATTTGCAAGATTTCGATAAAAGACCTTTTGTATCGAAACATCTTTTAATACCGAACTAAAGGTCATAGTCATTGTCTCTCCATAAGAACAAGCTCCACACTTAACCTCTTGTTTTTTTGATGCTCCCATAATTAATGTGACATTTTCCACCCGTTTTGCATAAGGTTCTCGTAATTGAATGGCTCCAATATTCGAAAGAGTTGTTGTAAATGCTTTGATAGAATTTCTATAAATCCATTTGACTGCTATATTTTTTATAAAAAGCGGAACTAAACGAACCACCCATTTTTTTTCATTTGACACATTATAAGAAATGAGTTTCTCCAAACTTTCTTTATTTAGTTGTTCTTTAAAATCTTGTTTTACTTGTTCTAATATTTCTTCAAAACGATACTCTCCCTCTTCAAACGCCATTCCAACCCCAAGAACTCCAAAAAAGTTTCTTGTAGTCGTTGACTCAAAGTATTGTCTTAAATTGACTGGTACATTGACTCGAATTGGCTGTCCATTTGGCTTTACCTTATAATAAGCTTCATAAATAGAAAAAATTAAAACAGCCGTTAAATATTGTGTAATGCTCGCCCCATATTTCTTACTAACTTCTTTTACTTTTTCTATTGGAAACATTCCATGAACGACACCAACGGCTCCCTCTTTTAAATGCTCGCCCTTTAATTGTACCGCCCGCTTTGTTTCATATCCTTTTACGTCCTGTTTTTTATAATGCTTTAAATAACTATCTTCACTATTTAAAAAACAGTCTTCGCTTGGCGAGCGCTTCGTTTCTGTTGTTTTCTTTCCATCTAAATGATCAAAATAACAATAGATCAGCTCTTTTAAGAAATTAACCGCTCCAAATCCATCAGTGATTGCATGAAATACTTCTAAATTAATCCTTTTCTTATAATAAGTCACTCGAAATAAATACTGATTATTGGCATAAGGATCTAAATATCGACAAGGATAAGTGACTTCTTCCATGACTTTTGGCTTTTTCTTATTTTTTTCAAAATAGTACCAAAAAAACCCTCGTCTCAAACGCACATCAAATGTCTGAAACCAAGGCAAAATCTCCAACAATGCTTCCTCTAAAATCTCTGGTTGTACATCTTCTTTTAAAATTACAGAAATTCGATAGACATTGGTAAGATTTTCACTAGCAATAACAGGAAAAATCTTTGCTGTATTATCTAATTTTTGCCATTTCATTTCCTTTTCCTTTCTTTCACAAAAAAAGTTTAATGTAGTATTTTCTATATGATAAGAAATAAAACTTCTTATCATACAAAAAAAAGACCACAAGCATTATTTAATTTTCCCTATGCTTGTGGTCTTTTTTACGAGAAACAGACTAGCAAATTGTTCCTCATGGATTCCCTTTCATCATACCAAAACTCATCAATAATGACAAGAATAATTTATAAAATTTTCAAAATATTTATTTTTTTATCTGCTTTTTTCTATTTTAATAAGGAATCGGTTGTTATAATCCCTTCTATTGCCTTTTTAGGAATCATAAATGTACATACTCCCATATATCCTGGTGCTACTTCATATTTATCAAATACAATCGTTAAGTGACCATCATTATCAATAAAGAAATTTTGATCGGCTTTTATTTGCTCAAAATCAAAGCCTTCTCCTACGTCTTTCGTATCAATAAAATATGACTTATCCTCATCTTCTTTCATCTGGGTTCTCATCTGATCTTTAATTTCTTGACTAATCACTTTTTGATAGTTACTGCCTTCTTGAAAGAGATCTTTTAATTGTAATATTTTTCCTGTTTTCTTGTCTAATGTATAACATTTAGAAAAACTGTTGCTTCCAGCCATTGCAATCGTAGTATTCATTCGAATGGATAAAATAGCTTCATTATCGGTTACCACTTCATAATCTGTTGTTACAGATTCCTTATTTGTTAATGCATCAATATCCGCTCCTTCTTCTTTCATCATGATTTCTAAATCGGCTTCATAGTTTTTCTTAATGGTATTTGTATAAGCTTCCATCTGTTCGTTTAAATCTTTTACAGACTCGCTCTCTCCTTCTACCTTCGGTGTTTTAATATTTGCCTCCATATTGCCATCATTTTTTACATATTCTCGAAATGTCACCACTTTTGAAATCGCTCCTAATACAGGAACTTCTGCCATTGCATAGGCCATCTGCTCATTATAATTTGTCAAAATAGTAATTGCTAATACTGCTGCAACTGCACCATACCCTATCTTTTTTGGAATTTTTTTAAAGAATCTTACTCTTTTATTTTCTTCCTTTGCTTGACGTATCGTATTCTCTAATCGACTTTTCATTTCTGTTGGAATTTCAATACTTTCATACTCTTTTTTCATTTCTTCTAATGGATTCTTATTCATAGTATTTCCCCACTTTCTATTGTTAATTCTACTTTTAATTTTTTTAATGCTCGATAGAGTCTAGATTTGATTGTATTTTCCGATTCCATCATAATCTCTGCAATTTCTTTTAACTTTCTTTCTTCAAAATACTTTAAAATAATAATGCTTTTTTCTTCTTCGGATAAAATCTCTAAACTCTTCATAACATCCACATCTTCATACTTATCTTCCATTCCTCCTTCTTGATACTCTTCTATCCCAACCACTTCCTTTTTTTTCTTTCGTAACATATCAATCGAAGTCCGAATTACAATTTGATAACTCCAAGAAGCAATTTGACCTTGTGTCCTAATTTGTTCAAAAGAACGAATGGCTTTATAAGCACTTTCTTGTACCACATCCATTGCATCTTCCCTATTTTTCATATAGCTATAGGCGATCCGATACAAGTTTTCGTAATTTTCCATTAAGTATACCGATACTTTTTCTTCCATTTCCTTATTCTTCATACATTTCTTCACTCTTTTCTATCAAAACTATTGAAAATTTTAACACACCCTACTATCCCTTTTCTTCTTTTCTCTTTTCTTATTTATATTATAGACGCTTGAAAGAGAAAAAAAGTTTCAAAAAAGTTTAAATTATTGAAATAACAATAGTGAAAAATACATTTTATAATTTTTTTATTGAAAAAAGGAACAGTATGTCTCATAAAATCTACTGTTCCTTTTCGTTGTTTTATTCTGTTTTCATTCAAATTTATTCCAGATTTAATTTGTTGTCAAGCACATATTTAGAAATAAAGAAATATACAACCGTTAAAATTACTTCATATACAATAACTCCGATGAAGAAAACATGGACTCCCATAACTCCTGTTCCCTGTTGTAATAAATTTCCAAACCATGCTCCGATATTTGTTTTAAATAAGATACCAAATAAAATTGCTCCAAACATTACGATGGCTCTTTCTGCAAAGTCAATAGCAATATAAAATCCAACAGATGCCATCATTCTTGACTTATGAGTTAAATGACCTAATGACATAGCCGCATAAGCTTTCATACAAAATAAAAAACAAGAAATACAAGCCATAACAAGTAATTCCATCATCCAAGCCAACACATGACCTCTTCCTACGCCACGGATAGCTAATGTCCAAAACTCTTTCGTAAAAATGGAGCTTATCACTTCTGTACAAACCTCTGGACTTGTAATAAAGAAAATGATTGGTATGGTAACCATAACAACGAAGGTGCTACCAACAAACCAAAGAGTGGAAACAATTCCTTTTGACCAAATGAGCTCATAGCCCTTAACAGGAAGTGTATTCATTAAGTAGCCTTCTCTTCCAAGAATATTTTTATAATACCTTTGTAACATAACGACCGCTGTCATAACAAATGTTGCAATGATGATTGCTATATAAGTGATTAAAACAATTACTTTTAAACTATTAGCAATTCCATTTTGATCCACATGATCAATGCGAAAGAACAATCCATTGATCAATGCTAACACTAATAGAGCACCGTATAAAGGAAGAAATGTTCTCTTTGTTGCTTTCCATTCATATTTCATCAATTTTCCTAACATTTATATACCTCCCTAAACAAACTATCCACAGATTTTCCCTCTTGTTCTCGAATGTCATCGACTGTAGATTGAAGAGCGATTTTCCCCTGATTAATAAAAATAACCTCATCTAACACTTGCTCAATATCCGCAATTAAATGGGTTGCAATAATAACTGTTGCATTTTCTTCATAATTGCTAATAATCGTATTTAAAAT
>DVIZ01000001.1 GCA_018710905.1 Candidatus Scybalomonas excrementigallinarum
TTTTCCATCTTTTTAAAGTTGAATCACAGCCTGAAATAAAGAAATGTAAGAGTATTTCTCAGTTCACACAGTTCTTTAACAAGTATGTCAATTGGTACAATAATGACCGAATTTCCAATAAAACAAAAAACATGAGTCCGGTTGATTACCGAACCCGTCTTAGTTGCCTAAAAGTATTTTATTTTTGTCTAACTTTTTTGTTACACTTCACTTCTAGGGTATTTTCTATTTTTCACTTAGTCAAATAGTCTTCTATATATCCTTTCGATGCCATTATATTTTTCTCCTAATCTTTCTTTTCTAGAACGCACGAAAAATAGCCTACTATATCACGTACTACGATTTGAAAATCATAGGACTCAAATAGCAGGCTGATATAATTAGGACAAAAAATAGGATTTTTTTAACAAACTAACTATCGTTCGTTCAAGTAAGCCACCCTTATCACCTCTTTGTAAAGTATTTAATCACTATATGATGTAGTACAGCATGTTTTCAGAAAATAAAAGTATAATTTATCTTAATATGCTTTATCACGAAAATCATCTATATCTAAAATTCTAGCTTCTCTAAAGTAATCCTTTTTCGTCTCTAGATACGGATCAAAAAAGTGCTCATCCAAATTAAAAAGCTTAGAAAGGAACTCAGATTGTATATTGAAATAATCTAATAGATGATTTAAGTTAACAACGTTCTTATTAAGCACAAATTTAAAAAGATAACGAAGTTTCCCTGGCTTTACCGGCGGAATTTCGTCATCTAACGGCTCAAATAACTTATACTTTTTTTTAGTTAGCTGTCCCCAAAAATAACGGTTTTCCTGATAAGAAAGTAACCCTAAAGCATAGGCTCGCATTTCAAGTGCCGCAATTGAAACTAGGTACTTTCTTTTCAAATCAATATAATAATCTGGATTAGACTTTCTTTTCAATTCAAAGAAATCGTCAACAAATTCTTTTTCCGGTAACAAAAATACGGACGCAAATAAATGAGCTTCTTTTTCAATGATATTCAGTTCAGCAGGAGATAATGTATCCATATCCACATTAGCATGTAGTAAAAGATGCCCTAATTCATGAGCTAGGTCAAAATTCCTTCTAACAGCAGATTTTTTAACAGTACCTAGAACTATATATAAACGTCCCTCTCTTGTAACTGCACTATAGGCATCAATCTGAGGACCTAGATTCTTTTCTACAATGTAGATACCACTATTCTCCAAAGTATACATTAAATCCTTATTATCTTTTAAAGATAGTTTATTTCTAGCAAATTCCGCAACTTTTTTGATAGTTTCTTTTCTCTCTAAATGACTTTTTTCAATAAGCTTCAAGCTTTCTTTTCTAATCCCTATTATAGGTGATTCAGGTACTAATAAGTGCTGTTCGAAGCAATTAATATAGTGGTCAATATAGTTTAAAAAAGTAAGTTCAAGTTTTGTCTTTTTTCTAGAAGCCCTATCTTCTGCCCTATATGCAATTCTTTCTTCACTAACTTTAGCTGTAAGATATCCAGAGGAGAAAAAATATCGTGTCTCTACACAGAACAAATTGCGTAATTGATTTAATACCTCAATACGAGGTATTGTGGAATCGTTTTCGTATTGCCATACTGCCTGTTCAGATATATTTAATTTATCTGCTAATTCTTTCCTAGAGAGGCCGTTTAATTCTCTTAAACTACTTAGTTTCTCTCCGTAGAACATCATAATGCCCCCACTTCTTTAGTTAATTTACTTTTTATATTACATCATCTTGATCTTCTGAAGCAAGTTCATAACCAAATGAATGAGTTTCATCAGGATATACACTATCAGGGACTTTATCTTCCTTAATAAATTCAAGCTCTTCTCCACTAATTGAATATTCGCTTTTCTCTATTAATGGCGTTAAATCCGCAACTTCAACTAAACTCATTTCATCTTGTTTTGGTAGTGTTAACGCGATTTTGCTAATCATTTTAGATTGTTCATCTATCTCGTATGTTACCACATAAAAACGACTATATCCTTCCGGAGCTCTCATCGCAATCTTTTTATTTATTGCTTCAAGTTCTGGAAAATTAAGTTCTAATTGAACAAGTCCCTTGACTTTTTTCAACTGTAAATTATCATTGTTAATGATTGAATTGTTTATACCAGCATAGTCATATAAATAGTTTTCCTTTTTATTTTTTCCCACTTTTTTGTTAAAAGTATTTGCTATTCCTTGACTACTTTTCACAATTAATAAATACTTCTCTTGTTCATCATTCAGAATAAACTGAATATATTCCCAAGTATATCCTGCTTTATCAATAGAACTTTGAATAGATCCATATTTTGAGCATTCTTCACACACACTGGAATCTATATGATTTCCTTTAACCCATGCATAAGCTCCACTAACTTTTAAATCTTTTTGAGCCTTTCTTCTTACATCAAGGTACTCTTTATACCCCTTTAAAATTCCATCTACAATTAATTGATTTAGATCATCTGTTAAAGAAAACTGATTCATGCATTACACCTCATTTTTTATTAATAACATAATTATACTTAATTTTTTAAAAAAATAAAGTATTTTATTGTTTTTATTTAAAGTGAAAATTTTAGAATGGTACTGTATAATGTGAAAAATAATATTTTGCATTCAAATAGAGACCTGGAAGTACCAGTTTTTCAGCTGAAAATCAAGAAATGGTCGCAATAAAAAAACGCTAAAGATCAACGTGGTGGTATGCTCCCTTTAGAGTAGACAATTAAATATGTAAAATTTTATGCGGCCTGGTTTCGGCATTCTGCTGGAGTTAGACTTTTTAGATTCCATTGATAACGCTCATTGTTGTAATAATTAATATATTTGGCAAGCCCTGGCACTAATTCTTCATAAGTTATAAAAGTATGATCATAGTAGTACTCATCTTTAAAATGACTCCATAAACTCTCCATTGGTGCGTTATCAATACAGCATCCAACTCGTGACATACTTCGTATAATTCCTGCTTTTGAAACTTCACGAACATATTCTTTTGACGTATATTGAAAGCCATGATCACTGTGTAAAATTGGAGTTACTCCTGGATTAGCCTCAATAGCTGTCTTAATTGTTTTCATAACTAAAGGATTGTCATTTGTTTTACTTACCACCCAACTTATAATCTCTCCATTATAAAGATCTTTTACAGCACTTAAATAGGCTTTTCACCATACTTCAAATAAGTAACGTCAGTTACCCACTTTTCGTTAATATTATCTGCTTTGAAGTCTCTATTTAAGATATTTTCTTCAAATTCATTTCCTCTAACAATCGTACATCCCTTAGTTTTTCGACGAATTATCGATCTAAGATTCATAGATCTCATTAATCTAAGTACTCGCTTATGATTACATTGAATATTATATTTTCGCTTCAATATCATTGTAATTATGCGATAGCCGAATTTATCACCACTTTTATGAAACTCTTTTCGAATAATTTTTGAAATTTGTTCATTTTCCACTTGGCGAGCTGATTTAGGTGTTATTTTCCATTTATAATATCCCGAACGGGATACTTTCATTATTTCACAAAGAATCACTACAGGTATTGGATTCTTACTATCTTTATCAAGTTCTTTAAATTTATCAATCGCTTTAAATCTAAAACTTATACTTACTTTATCGACCTCCTTTGAAATTCGTGCAATTTTTTTAACATGAAGTTCTCGGCTTCTAATCTACGAATTCTGTCTCTAGATTGTTTTAACTCAAGTTCTGTTTTTTTGGCATCTGTCAATTCGGATTTATCACGGTTCTCAATCTTTTTACCACGATGATTATCCTTTAATCCATTTTCTCCTTTAGAAGGTATTTCTTAACCCAATTATATACTTGTTGATAAGAAACATTATATTTCTTAGCTGTGGCAGAATAATTTTTACCATATTCAATAGCGTATAAGGTAATTTCAAGTTAATCAAACTTGGAATTATTATAAAGAAAACCTCTCTAGTGATGAAAGACAGGCCATTTATCGCCGTCGTAAGTATGATGTAGAACCTGTTTTTGGTCGTATGAAGAGGGATTTTTGTGTGCGAAGAACACATCTTAGAGGACAAAAGTCCGTTGAAAATGATATAGGATTAGTTTTAATGAGTATGAATTTAGTAAAACTGGGCAAAATGATAGCTCAGTTTAGCACTAAATATATAGAAAATATAAAAATTCGACTCCAAATTTTGAATTGTTCAAAATTTTGAAGTCGAATTATTTTTTAGGAGCTATAAATCATTATTTTTTCCCATTCTCTTCGTGGGAAAATTATATATTTCCTTTTTTAAAATTATTATCTTTATTTATACTTTCTTTCAAACATCCAAAGTAAACCTGCAAGAACTATGCATCCTAATATACTTAACAATAAGACTTCAATATGTTTTTCGCCTGTTTGCGGCAAATCTTTTTTCTTATCTACCTTGACTGATGTTGAATTATCTTTCTTACTTACTAGTTCTTTCTTTGATGAACTTGAACTTGTCTCAACAGGGATCACCTTTTCACTATTAGTAGAACTCGAACTACTTGTAGATGTCGCAACAGATGGTACACTACTAATTTCTGAAGAAGATGAGCTGCTTTGTTCGCTTGAGACTTTGGAGGTTTGCTCACTACTTGAGC
>DVIZ01000029.1 GCA_018710905.1 Candidatus Scybalomonas excrementigallinarum
CACATAGAGTTTTTTCAGATCTGCCAATAGGGAGGTCTTTTTTGCGTACAAAAAATAAAGTTTTATAGTGTGGGAATGGCTTAGAAACTAGGAAATTGTGTTAGATTTTTAAAGCCGCTCAAATAATAATATTGTGGATGGATATTTCCTACGTGATACTGTAAATGATAGAACTAAAATTAAAAATACAGGTTTTTATCAGCTTACAGACGATATTCCTGTATCTGGTGCTGAATATTTTGCTTATTCTTTTGGGCGACAAGGTAAACATTGGAGCTATCCAGTTTTTCTGTTTAATAATTGGGGAGATTCTGTACCATTAAGAATGTTCCAATTACAAAGTGCTGATGGACAAAATTATACAGCGAGCGATTATAAGCAAATTATCACAAACAGCGATATAAATGTTCAAAATAATACAGCCAAAACTCTACTGACTAGTATTAAAGATAATGTAATGGTTTTAGAACCTCAAGGCACCTATTATATAATTAGAAATGATTATTGCTTTGTATCATTATCAGCTATAAAAATGACTTCTACAACAGGCGGTATAGTTTTTACTAATTTGCCAAGACCAGTAGGCAGAGTTAATTTCACATTACATCTAGCTGGCGGGGATAGTAAACCAATTATTTGGGGGCTAATCGAAGATGGATCTACAAATATACATTTTAATGATGTAAAAACAGAACTGCTAAATATAGCTAGTTGGTGTTCTTTTTGCTACCCTATTGCTAAATAGCTATTAAACCAAAAATCCAAAAGCATTTCCAGTATACCAACTTGCAGAATAGGATATAGTTCCCCATGCTTTTACAGTACCATCGCTATTTACTGCAATAGCTCCCTGGTTTGCACCATTTAAAATTGGAATTATAATTCTTTCTTTAGGTCGAATCGATTCTGGAATTGTAAATAAGGTAGTAGCATCTGGTATAGTTTTTAAAATTTCAGTGTCGATTGTATAACACAATAAATTATTTGCTTTATAAGCAAAAAAGAATGAATGATCGGATTTTATGTATTCAGAATTAAATGTGGATGCATCAATTTTTTGTGGACTATTGTCTGTAATAAAATTCTTCCACCCTAACCATGTTCCAGCACCTTGTTTATTAAAAGCAAGTGTAGTATCAGGAAGGTACGGATCTATATAAAACATGCAAGCATAATCTCCTAAAAGTCGATGTACTATAACATAACCGTGTGGATGGTTAGGAGGCATATTTATACCATTGGTGATGTAATAACGACCATCTTCTAATGTATAAACATCTACTCCATCTAACTGTTTTAATGATAAATCGCTGTTTGAATTATATTTTTCCCACGCTGTCCAACCATTATTATTTATATTCATACGATGATAATGCTTGAAATTTATGGTATCAGTATAGATTAAATCTTGATATACCCATGTAGTATTGGCTGTTCTAACAAATAGAAGAGCATATCCATTATTGCTTGGTAATGTTCCTTGTGTATTTGGATTTACATCATAACAGCCACCGATAAATATATTATCAACGTTGGTTGCAATTGATTTACTATTTAAAACACCATTAATATTATTATTTGGAGGAAGGTGAATGAAAAAGAAGAAAAAATTGTATATAAAATCATAGTAATTGAACGTGTAATGCGTTCTTTTTTTATTGAAAGAGAGTATTAACAAGATGAATTTTATTAGAGATAAACCATAATAGATACAAAGTAAAATTATATCTTGCCTGATTTCATCCCCACTAAAAAATGAAAATAAGGTAGGTAAATTATGAATAGTTATATTAGTTGGATAGGTGGTAAGAAGTTATTAAGAAAAGTAATATTGGAACAATTTCCAAAAGATTATAAACGATATGTAGAAGTCTTTGGTGGCGCGGGATGGATTCTTTTTGCAGAAGAAAGAAAGGGAAAGGAAGAAATCTATAATGATGCAAATAATGAATTGGTTAATTTACATCGTTGTGTTAAATACCATCCCGAAGCTTTGCAGAAGGAATTAGAGTTTTTAAGCATATCTAGAGAAATATTTTTAGATGCAAAAGAGCAAATAAATGTTAGGGGATTAACAGATATTCAAAGAGCAGCATGTTTTTTTATTCTTATTAAAGAGTCGTTTGGAAGTAAACTAACTACATTTGGAATGCGTTCTAGGGATGTGCAAAAAGCTGTTGAATACATTTCAGAAGTTTCCAAAAGACTTAATAAAGTTGTAATTGAAAATCTTGATTTTGAAAGATTGATTGAAACTTATGATAAAGAAAATACATTCTTCTACCTAGATCCTCCATATTTTGGAACTGAGAAATACTATACAGCAGAATTTAAAAAAGAAGATCATATACGACTTAGAGAATCTCTTGGAAAAATCAAAGGGAGATTTTTATTGTCATATAATGATTGTGAAGAAATAAAAGAGCTATATAAAGGATACAACATAATAGAAATTGAAAGACATAGTAATCTTACAACTAAGACAGAAAACAGTGCCAGATACAAGGAAGTGTTAATTAAAAATTATTAAAATATCGTTTTTCGATATTTAATATTGAAAAACAGAAAAAAATAATAAAATATGATATTATCCTCGTTGGGGATGATATCGATGGTTAGAAATAATTTATCAAAGTTACTAGGAGAGAGACGCATGACTCAATCTCAGCTTTCTATGCTAACTGGCATTCGCCCAAACGCAATCTCTGATCTTTATAATGAGGTTGCTTTGTCTATAAAATTTGATCACATTGATAAGATTTGCGAAGTCTTACAATGTGATTTATCAGATTTGTTTGAATACACTCCTAATAAAAGACCAAGAACAGGAAAGTATTTGATAATAGAAGAGCATGGAAACCAAAAAAAGAAAAGGCAAGAGAAGTAATTCTCTTGTCTTTTCTTTATGCAGAAAGGAAGGAACTATTGATAAATAAAGAAATTATTGAAATATGTAAAGACATTATTGCTTTTTTAGCTGTCTTTGGGATTGTAATAGACCTTACTCCAGGGATAAAAATTTATCCTACAAGATGGCTTATTAAAAAGCTGGGAGAAACCATGAATCATGACATAAAAGAACAGTTATCTGAATTGAAGCAAGATTTTCAAGATCATAAAGTTGAAAGTCAGCGTTACGAAATTCTTGATTTTGCAAATAGCTGTATGAATGGTCGAAAACATACAAAAGAGGAGTTTGATCATATTATTTCAGTTCATGATAAGTATGATCAATATATAGACAAAAATGAATTAAAAAATGGGCAGGTAGATGTGGCATATAGATATATAGAAAATATATATGCTAGATGTTTAGAAAAAAACAATTTTTTAACAGGAAAGGAGAACCTAGATGAAAAAAATTGATTGGGTAAAGAAATTAACAAGTAGAAAATTATGGACTGCCGTAGGCAGTTTTGTCAGTATGATGATAGTTGCTCTTGGCGGAACGGATAATCAGGCAACGCAGGTAGCAGCATTAATTATGGCAGGGGCAACGGTAATTGCCTACATTGTGGGAGAAGGTCTTACAGATGCAGCAAATGTAAATTCTTCTGGGACAGAAAAAGGAACAGAAGAGTAGAAGGAGGTGATCCAACATCTCCCGCGCAAGGTTAAGCGAATAGATACATATAATTTTTAGGCACTCTATACTTAGGGTGCCTTTTTAATTTAAGAAAGGAAAATAGTGTTATGGCAAGAGATATTACAAAATTACATCCAGAATTACAAAAAAAATGGGAACAGTTAGTAAGAAAATGCAAAGAGCAAGGTCTTTGTATTAAATACTCTGAATGTTTAAGAACAAAAGAAGAACAAGATGCTCTTTATGCAAAGGGAAGAACAGATAAGAGCAGTGGCATTGTTACAAATGCGAGAGGTTCCAGTTATTCCTCACAACACCAGTGGGGAATTGCCATTGACTTCTATCTAGATATGGATATCGATGGTGATGGCCAAAAATCTGATGATGCTTTTAATGACTCAAAAAAATACTTTAGCAAAGTAGGTAAGATTGCAAAAAGTATCGGTCTTGGTTGGGGCGGTGATTGGAAAAGTATTGTAGATACTCCTCACTTATATTTACCACAATGGGGAAGCACAACAACCAAGCTAAAATCTCAATATGGAACACCTGAGAAGTTTTTTAAAACGTGGAAGAAAACAAATTCAGTATCTATTACCTTTGAAAAACCTTCTTCTGCATGGGTTAAAGAGGTGCAAAAAAGTATTGGTGCTAAAGTGGATGGTATTGTAGGAACGGAGACTCTTTCTAAGACTATAAAACTTAGTAAGAAGACGAATTCAAGACATAAAGTAGTTAAACAAGTTCAAAGTCGTTTAAATGACTTAGGATATAATTGCGGAAGTGTTGATGGTATCTATGGAACTAAGACTGCTAATGCTGTTAAAGCAATGCAGAAGGATGCTAATATTAATCCGGCAGAAGGGTGGATTGGTAAAGGTCAAGTTACCTGGAAGATTCTGCTTGGATTAAAGACAGAATAGAAAATAAAAAAGGGAGCCATTTAGGCTCCCTTATACGGTTAATACCGTATGGTTTAATTAAAAATAAATTGCAATACACTAATGTGTTGTTATTAAATATTTGATGATTTATTTATAACATATTAGTGTAATAATGTCAATACTATTTTACTATTTTTGATCTTCGTTATAATATTTACTTTCAAATTCTTCCCAAGATTTAGAAAACTCATGGGAAGAGAATGCTTCTTTTAGACCTGTGATCTGTTTTAATCTGATCACTTCGTCTAAATCCATACCGAGTTTCTGACAAATCTCGGTATCATTCCATCCAGCTCTTGATAAATCAAGAACAATATCACTCATAGGGCGGATACCATGAGTACCCCTTGCTCTATTGTGACGGATAGTAGATGCAATACGATCTTCTAAGGGTTTATCTAATGTTGTTACTGGTAAATATCCCATTAGTCGTTTATTAATATCTTTGTATTCTCGTTCCACTCTGTTTCTGTGGAATCCGTCTACAATTTCTCTGCTACCATTTTGCATATCATAAGTAACAATCGGCATTGTATAGCCATCCTCTTTTATAGAGGTGTGCAAAAGGTGCATTTCGGGAGTTGCTACATGATTTGGGTTATATTCGTTTGCCTGGATGCAAGAATCTTTTATCCAAAGAACACAGTCAACTGGTTCTTCTTTAAATGGGCTTATATCATGCAGTTCCTTTCTGCAATGATTTAAAGTTTCTATTTTTTCTTCTAATGATTCTATACTATTTAATTCATATTTTAGCTCTTCTAACAATTCATTGATTCTATTTATGTTCATCTGTGTATCCTCCATATATTTTTACAAAATATGAATATAAGTCTTCTACTTTATATCCACATTTGATATAAATTTGAACGTATTTTTTTGTTACAATACCGGTTGTAACAATTGGATAAACTTTTGTTAAAATCTTTTCAAGCTTGTCAGGAGTACCGTATATATTCTTAATAGTTTTATCCTTGATAGAAACAAAAGCTAATACATTTTTTTCTTTGTCAAGTTCAATATACCATTCTTTTTCATCATCGTCATAGATTCTATCCTTTGTTTCACGTTCAATTTCTCTTGAACCAAAAACTTTCCCCATGATCTGATAAAATCCTTTAGATTGATTAGTCATTATTTTCATAAGAATCCATCTCCTCTGCATATTGTCTAAGTTTTTTATTATCAGTATCTTGGCCATGTATAATATTACGATACTGCTTTTTTAACTCAAACAATTTTTTAACATCTGATTTTGTCTCGCCAAAAGAGAGACGTGTCATCCAAAAATCGTTTTTTTCAATGGCCCTGGCAATTCTTCGCCAGCTGGCCACCTTTTTTGCTGATTCTAGTTTTTTATCTGCTTCATCTGGAATATCTTCCAGTTTTATACCTTCTTTTTCATCGAACCACTTCAAAAATTTTTTAATTTTTGAATAGTAGTGATCACGAACCTCTGGAGCGTATAACCCCAAACTTTCTAAAAGGAAGACTGCATATTGTTCCCAGGTCATACTATCAGGCTTCTCGCTCTTTATGTTTCCCAGGAGAGAAGTACGACAGTATATATTACCGAAGTTAACACCTTCTACACGATTTAGAACCTTTTCCCACGTCTCAGGCTCCAATGCTCTGAATTGATCAAGACCATTTCTTTGATCATCTCCATAAGGTTGACAGAGGCGTTGTTCATGTATAGAAAGACCATTTTTATACATGAGTTCATAGATATAATTGAACTTTAAATCTAGTTTTGCAACAGCTGTCCAATCATCCTCAGTGCGCCAGTCATATAAAGGGAAGAAGTTGTAACAATTTAATGCTTTTGTTCCAATTCTCACCTTTGTTGTCCATCCGTAATCTTTATATCGTTCCTTTTTATCGCTTATGATTGTGCGGAAACGGTTTAAAGATTCATCTGATCTGATCCCGATACCAGCAGCAGTAGTGCCACCGTTCTTTTCATTGAACCATTTTGCAAACCACAAAATGAATTCTTCGAATTCCATTCCACGCTCGAACCAATTCCACTCTTTAGGATAACTATCTTCGTTTAGGATAGTAGCAATATCAGAAGTGGGCATATCACGAACCCATTTTTCATGGTCCTTTTTATCCCAACAAATCCATTTAGGCTGTATGGCCGAAACGGCATTTCTTAAAGACAGTGGAAGAGCGCACCAATACCAATTTTCTACAACATCTTGCGTACACTCAATAAGTTCATGAATGTGTTTAATGGTTTCTTGGTACTGTGCTTCTAAGTCAATATAAAGAACAGAAAATTTCTTTCCCATTCTTCGTGCGACCATAGCGGCCAATTGTACCATAACAGAACTATCCTTTCCTCCGGACACGGAGAAGTAGTAGTTATCAAATTCTGAAAAAACTATCTCAAATCTTTCGATGGCTGCATCGAAAACATTTTGAGACTTATATACTTTTGCCATTATAAATCCTCCAAATCTTTAAAATATCTATTAGGAGATAATACTAAATTCTTTATGCTTTCTCGATCAGATTCTTTTAGTAGATTTTTAAATCTATCTGCTAAAGATTCTTTTCTATGTAAGCAGTCTGCAATTCTATTATCCAATGTATATTCAGCATATAGATCCACAATTTGTATATCTTCAGTTTGGCCTATTCTATGTACTCTATCTTCACTCTGCAGTCTTGTAGCAAGATCCCAGTTGTTAGAAAAGTATATAATTTTATGACAAAACTGGAGATTCAGACTGTAACCTGCACATGATCTATTTGCAATTAAGTATAGCACGTTTGGATTGTTTTTAAAGATATTTATATTTTCAAAACGTGCCTTTTGGGAGATAGTACCATCAAATCTTATAGCTTTTGTTCCTAAGATGGAGCAGAGCGTAGTTATTTCACTTGTATAATTACAGAAAATGATTGTTTTATCATCATTCTCTGTATCTATCATATTTATTAGGCACTTTGTTCTTGGGTTGTCAAGAGGATTCTCAAAAAACTCAGTAGCTTTAAAATGAGAATTCTTCTTATTATTTTTATCTTTAAAGAAAGTTAGCTGTTTTCCACTAGCGACAGCTTGTAATCCAGAAAAAAGTCGGTAAATTGTCGCTGGTTCTAATTCATCCAACTCAAAAAGTAGTTTATCAGCAACTTCTTCATAATGCCACATTTGTTCTCTTGTAAGAAAAAAGTTCTTACAAGAGTAGTTTTTATCAGGAAGATCCAAACAGTCAGATTTAGTTATTTTAACTGTATATGGATCTATTTTTTCACTTAGATAATTCAGATTCAATGAGCGAACAACTCTTTTAGTTCGCTCATCTACTTCCAAGTGATTAGCTTCAAAGGACCAATACGATCTATATCCAAGTATCCTCCAGTCCAAGAGAAGAAATTGTGAATATAAATCTGCTGCATTTCTTGAGATAGGAGTGCCATTAAGAATTAGTTTATATGTACAGTAATCTCCCAATCTAAGAATGTTATTAGTCCTAATTGCTTTGTGGTTTTTAATTAATAGGCCTTCATCTACGACTAGAAAACATTTGTGATGTTTTACTAGCTCTAGTAGATATGTGTTAGCTTTAATACTGGAGCTGAGAGTTTCAATTCCACAAATAACAATCCTGGATAGCAGTTCTGATGGACACTGCTTGAGTATTTCCAGTTTGATATTGTTTTTTGCAGAACATGGACAAAGCCATATAATTTTATCCACCGTACCTTTTTCTATACGGATTCTACATAACTCCAAGGCGGTTATAGTCTTGCCGGTACCTTGCTCCATGAACAAGGCACCAACTTTCACTTTTCTTAGCTTTGCAACAGCATTTTTTTGATGTTCTAATAATTCATTTTTAAGTTTCATTCTTCGTCATCGTCTTCCATTAAGTCAGTAATAATGCCACCACCTTTCTTTAAAATCTCCTCCAATTTATCAATATCTTCAGCTGGTTCTTTCTGCTCGACTTGAACACAGTTGATTCTATTGTATTCTTCTTTCGCCTTTTCCAAAATCGCTTTAGCTTTTTTACTAAAGCTAAAATCATAACATTCCGCAAAATCAAAAATTTCCTTAAAATATTGAGGTTTTACCAAAATACCTAAATTGGAATATTCTGCTGCTGGAAGCATTTTTGCATATTTATAAATCTTAGAGTCTCGTTCAAAGAATATTTTAAGCGATTGTTTTTTATCATTCCAAAGAATCCAACGTTCTTGCTCTTTAGAAAATGTAGCACTAATTGCCATTTCTTTAGATTCGTTTGTTGGAAATTGAACTGTGAAACCGGCATTTAGAAGAATATTGCCTAATTCAGCGGCTCTATCATCAAAGGTTCCATTATATTCATCGATTTCTCTTCTCCAGCAGTAGTTAGAACTACTCCAGGAAAAAGAAAGTTCTTTAACGATTCGTTTAAATGTTTCATTTTTGGGATATATAGCTTCCAAGTAGTTTCCGTTTTTTCTTAATTCTACAATGAGATCAAAAGAGTTATTATCAGATTTTACAGTTAATTCTTCCTTAACAAAGGAAGGAAGTTCTTTTTCTGTAATATCTTTTTGGTTATTAAATTCTTTTTTAAATAATTCAATAAGTTCTTTGGATATATAACTTCTTTTATCTATCCAGAATGACGCAGTAGTGAAGTTATTTAGAGCATATGAATATGATTTGTAGATTTCATCTAATCTATTTTTTCTCTTTTCTTTTATTTCTGGCTTTTGAGTGCCTTCAGCTTTCTCTTCTAGCTCTTGAATATATTCATCAATTTTCTGTATCGCTTGGACTCTAAGAGTATTTGCCCAAGCAACCTGTTTTTCTGTTCCAGTGAGTTCTGGAAGTTCCATTTCTTTACTTATTTTTAAATATTCTTTATTTTCTTGCTCACGCTTTTCCTGAAGCCATTTTCTATAACAATCAGGACATATGTTTTTCTCTTTAGAAGCTCTAATCCATTCTCTATTCTTAGTAGGACCAGTTATGTTAACCCATCCTTCGTGTCCACAGCTAAATGTTACCTTATATTGTGCCATATAAATACCTTCTTTCTTTAATTACATAATATATATGATTATATTATAACCTATTTGAGTATAAAGTCAATAGCGTTATATAATTAAATAAGTTATAATATAATATATATGAGTATAATATAACTTATAAGAGTATAAAAAACTTGACTTTTGCAAATGCAAGTAGTATTATATAGAAAAAGGAGGAGTTTGATTTGAAAGATTATGGTTTTGAAAAAGACTTCAGAAAAATGATGGTAGAAAAAGGGTTGAAGACTGGAGAAATTGCAAAAGCAGCAGGTATTCCCCAGCAGACTCTTAGTAATTATCTATATAGAAATGATATCTCATTTTCTAAGTTAAACAAAATACTGGAATCAGTAGGCTGTGAACTTAGAATTGTAGATAAAGATAGCAAAAAATTATATTAAATTAGGAGGATATGTGGTTATGACAAGAGAAGAGTATTTAGCAAAAGCAGAAGAATTAGCAAATCCTGAAAACGAAAGAGATTACGTTGAAAGATATTGTGAATTTGAGATACTTATTGAGAAGTGTAAAAAGGAGTTCACAGTGGATTATATTGAAGATGATGTAATCCAAGAAGTAGAAGTATATTTCTCATGTTTGAAAGATAACATTGTTAATGAATACCTTTCAGAACATGGATATAGAGAAAAGTTTATATTATGAGGTTAAAGTGATGGATAGTATATTTTTGTGTGAAATTAATGAAGCAATTGCAAAAGTAAATGAAGAACTTCTTGAGAAACGTAACAAAATAAATATTTCGGATGAAGAACTTGAAAAATTATATGATAGTATAAAAGTCATTATAGAAATTGAAATAAGGTTTATTGTAAGAAGAAATTTGCTAATAAATGAGAAGGTTAAGCGTATAAAAGAAGAATTCATTAATTGGGAAGAAATTATTGATTATCTTAAAATTAGACTTTGCTTAGATGCAATTAAACAATTCGATAGAGTTAAGCGTAGTCCAAAAAAATATGTGGTATTTAAAGAAGAAATAATATATATAGTGTTGGTTTATTCATCAGAATATATCGGTATATATAAAATCGAAACGAATGATATTGACTTTTTTGAATTATATCATCTAAAAAAATCTGAAGAAGAGTATAAATATATAACAGAATTCTTACATAAAAGATAAATACTTGAAATAAAATAAACAGGGAAACAGTCTAGAAGAACTAAATTGTTTCCCTGTTTGTTTTATTTCAAGTATCTGTAGTCATAGTCGTCATAGTCATCATCATCATCGTCATATTCCACTAAATCGTATACGCGTTCCCGCGGATAATCACAATAATCTTCTTCGACCCAATCATGTTCTGTCGGATCGTCCCAACTATACCTACTTTCTGTACTCAGAAAAGCTGCACTTAATTCTCTTTTGTTATTAGATGTAATGAAAACCCATATGTTCCCACTACCTTTATTCCATTCATCTTGGCCATTTGTAACACGACCAGAATTAATAAAGTCTAATAAGAAACTGTCAGTTTCATCGTTCGCTTTATCAAGTTCATCGATTAAGACAACAGTTGGGCCGTCTGTTGTCTCTTTTAGAGCTTTGACTAACAGTCCATCTTTTATAGCATTTTGACTATCTTTCTTGATGATGGCAGCGATGTTTGGTTCTGCTATAAAGTTATCTGCGGTCATGCTTGGATAACACTGGACCATAAGCAATTTCGCACCCATAGCTTTAGCAAAACATTCTGCTAAATATGTTTTCCCAATTCCAGAGTCTCCGGTAAGTAGAAGAGTTGGAATATTGGAAGAATTTTGTCTTCCAATATTCTCGAATACGTTAATAATTTTTTGTGTTTTATTGTTTGCATAGTAACCAAATTCTTTTAAATTCATAGTAATACCTCCAGTTATTTATTAAGTTCTTTGATTAAATCTAATTTAGATTTCTTTTTAATAGGCTTCTCTTGTTTTTCGTTCTGTACATTGTTTAAATTCAAATCGAGGGATTGGAGTCTTTTTACAGAGTTAGCACCTCGTTTGCGTTCATCTAAAGCACTTTGGGCAAGCTTTCCCAAAGCATCAATGTAATCAACTGGGTAGGATAGTCCAGATATTGCAACTAAAGTATCAGTTGCATTGTAGCCTTCAAAACTGTTTAAAGGCTTTCCGAACTCTGTAACGAGTTGTTCAATTTTTATATCAGAATCATTCTCATCGTGATGAATAATCCCAATATTCCCACATAAAAAGTTATTTTGTACGGGCGCGAAGATGCCATCTTTTTTTAGTGAATCAATGATATCCTTTGTAGAAGTATGAGGTTTATTAAGGCTTAAAATAAAGGCACCATGTTCTTTTAACATTTCAATTCTCTCGCTTTCATCAAAGTTATTTAAGACTCCGTAAGAAAAGTCTGTTAAGTACATATTTAAAGCCTTGAATAGATTCTTATTTATAAAATCAAAATTATCTTTGTCTGTAGAGCTTTCATTATTTACAAATAAAGTTGCTCCTGTTTCTTCAATGTCTTGAAGTTCGACGACCAATTCATGTGTATTTGTATGCTTAATGATAGGTTCATGCTTAAAAGGCAGAACTGGAATCATACATACGGTTTTCTTAGATTCAATTAATATCTCTGCTGCTACAGTAGAGATACCTGAGCCAGTAGAACCACCAGCACCAAAGATAATAAAAACAATTTCCTGCTCAATATTCTTTAATTCATTAATAAAGTCCATGTTTTCGGATATGCAATTAATGGCTCTATCTCTATGTCCGCCAAAACCATCAAATCCATTGAGGCGATAGATGTTTTTTGCATCGCCCAATAGTTTTAAGTCTTGATCAGAACCATTTACATACATACTGGTATAACCAGCATCTGAGAAAATCTTAGAGATTTTGCAACCACAGTTTCCTAGTCCTAAGAATAATACTTTTTCTTTTAGCATTTTAATTTTCCTCCTTGTTTTTGTTGGTTAATAAATCCAAACTTTTTTTATCTAAATAAAATGAGTGCGCATGATCATCGTTCATGCCTCGTTTTATGTAGTTTTGCTTTAATAGATTTTTAAGTTTTCGATATATTGTACTGCGAGATCCAAGAAGGCAGATGCCTTCATCATCTGATTTGCAATCCATAATTTCAGTTATGGTCATCGATATTGTTTTTTCATTGCAGCAGTTTTGCTGCAATGTTTTTAAAATTAAGTATTCTAATCGGTCCATTCTATCGTATTTCCTCCTAAAAAGTTTTATGGCACGTATTGATAATTTATGATGACTCATGACGTGTACTGACGATTCATGACACTGCACGACATGTCAATTTATTTAAAAATTAATTGTCATTTATCAATTCTTCAACAGTAACATCAAGAGCTTTTGCTAAGCTCATAACTATGTCAACTCTGGCACGACCTAAATCTCGTCTGAGTTGCTCGTAGTTTCCAATGTTCTTTAAAGGTACGCCTGACTTTTGCGCTAATTCTTTTTGTGTCATTTGTTTACGAATTCTAATCTTTTTTAGATTAGAAACTTTAATTGGTCTGATTTGATATCCATCGCGCATTGAAAATCCCTCCTTGGTATGATAGTATAAAAAAAACAAGTGATATAAAGGCAAATAGTATCACTTGTTAAAATTATCGATTATGGTGTGGATTCTATGGTGTATATTAGTTGTAAACCAACAAGTCTTGTAAAAGATTTGGAAGTGCTACAGGAAAGAGGATATCAAGTGAAAAAAGCATGTTGCGTGGATATGTTTCCGATGACAGCACATGTGGAAACAATAGTGTTGCTACAAAGAGAAATCTTGTAGAAATCCTTAGATTTAGGCACTTTTCCCGCCATGTGGTGTTTAACGCCGAGGGTGATAAATTCCGTAACAAGCGTATTGAGGACTATATCACGGTTTCGGTAGTTATTGATATGGAGTGTGGGAACACAAAAAACTAAATTAACGTAAAGAAACGGCATTGTATAAACAGTGCCGTTTCTTTCTACAAAGCCGCAAGCTGTAAATAGTTTGCGGCTTTATTTATACCCAAAACAAACATAAACGTGGAACGTTAAGCGCGAAAAAGCCCTTGCAACACAAGGCTTTTCAGACGCAAAAACGGCAAAGCCATACTGCAATACCCAAACCGCCGAAAACGGCTTTCTAATATTCCACGCAGACCGAGAAAGGAAGTGATAAAAAATGGCAGTTTTCCGAGTTGAGAGAAATACGGGCTATACCGTTATGAGCAACCACCACTTGCGCAATAAGGAACTCA
>DVIZ01000030.1 GCA_018710905.1 Candidatus Scybalomonas excrementigallinarum
GTTTCACCAATATTTTTATTGCTCACTTCTGCACAACGGTGAGTTCTGTGCAGACCTCTCATTGATTCAGCCATTGTTTTCTCCTTTTTACTGAAAATCTAATCATTTCTTCCATCCGTTTTCCTTTTTCATCGGAAAGAAGATCTTTTATTATGTTAGCTACATAGCTCTATATTGTCAAGTGCCTTCATCAGTTCTTCTGACTGTAACATTTTCTGAAATGCTAAAAACATTTTTAAATCAAAATACTTAATATCTTCTATCATCAACTCAATGGCCGTATCTTTATCAAAAGCACTACGATACGTCCGATTCGATATAAGGGCAGCAAACGAATCACAAATACGCAACACCCTTGCACCACGAGGAATTCTCTCTCCCTCTAAATTACTTGGATAGCCAGTACCATCATAATTTTCATGATGATAGAGAACTGATTTTAATACGACTTCTGGATATCCTTGTTCCCGTAAAATGGCATATCCAATGGTAGAATGTGTTCTTACATAACGCAACTCGTCCACACACATAATATCTTTATTATTTTCATTGACATAATGATTGAGTTTTAACTTTCCAATATCATGTACCATACCCGCAACAGCCAGATCGTGACAGCGTTCTTCCGAAAAGTTTAGTTCTTTTCCAAGCATATAAGCAAGTTTGCTTACCATCATTCCATGGACAATATTCTCCATGAAATCCGTCTCAATCACTGGAAAATCACCTAAATCTTTTACTAACTTCTTCACCCCAATAACCCCTTTCTCAACCTTTTAAAAGAAGTGCTCGCTTGCGTTCAATCATTTCATCAATTCGTTCCATATACTGATCGACATTTTTAACATTTTCTGCCCTCTCAATGCGATTTTCGCTATGGCATACATATTTTGTAGTAGCTCCTGCTCCCGCTGCCATAATGGTCTGTTTTTCTTCCATAATTAAAATATTATAAAGACATTCAAGACCTTCTTTTGCATATCCTACATTTTCTAAATTACCGGGAATATTTTTTTGACGATATAAGTAATAAGGGACTAAATCTAATTTTTTTGCGTACTCATCAACAAGCATTAGCATCTCATTGGTACTTCCCTTTACAAGACTTCGATATTTCTCCATCTGAATATTTAAATTAGCTGCTCTTTTAATAGCAAGAGAATGAACGGTAAGACTCTCTGGTCGCATTTTTTCGATTTCTTTTAACGTATTTTCCACATCACTTAGTTCTTCCCCTGGAAGTCCTACAATCATATCCATATTGATATTGCTGATTCCTTCCTCTCTTGCCATCTCAAATGCTTTTTTCGTATCTTCCACAGAATGTGCTCTTCCAATTAATTTTAATGTATCGTTTTTCATTGTCTGCGGATTGATACTAATGCGATCAATTTTATTCTTTTTAAGAGCCCGTAACTTCTCTCTTGTGATACTATCTGGACGTCCTGCTTCTACAGTAAACTCCAATAATCGATTGTTTGGATTATCAAGATCAAATACCTCTCTTACATAAGAAAGCAGATCGTCAAGCTGCTCTGCGGAAAGAGAAGTTGGAGTTCCACCACCCATATAGATGGTACTAAGAACTTTTCCTTTTTCTTCCATGGCATCTTTAATATAAGCAATTTCTTTCTTCAATGCCTTTAAATATTCCCAAGTCTTCCTCTCATATTGATGAATTGGGTATGATGTAAAAGAACAATAAAGGCAAGTGCTTGGACAAAATGGAATTCCAATATAAAGACTGTATTGATCTTCATATGGAAATTCATTTAATAATTTTTGTTCCTGTTTTGCAATCTGACTGCACATAGCTGCCTTTTGTTCTGTCGTCAAATATTCTTCTTGATAAAAATCGATAATCTCTTCTTTTGTCTTTCCTTCGTTTAATAAATCTAAAGCAATTTTCGTCGGACGGATTCCTGTTAATGTTCCCCAAGGCAATGTTTTATTCGTATAGGAACAAAGAAACTCATAAACAAAGCGTTTTAAATAATTTCTACGTTCGCTAATTTCTTCATAAGAACAAATCCCTACAGCATCTTCTTCTATTTTTCCTTCTTTTTCAATGGAAATCGTAATTTCTTTATCCCAAACAAGATTGACTACAAAATCTACGCCTTCTTTTGTCTCACGAATCTTTTCATTTCCAAAAAAGGCAGTGAGCAACGAGCAAACCTCATAATGATAAGATTTGCCCGCTTTTTCTCTTTCTTGTTCGTCTTTAATCGTCTGTATATATCCAATCATTTTATGTCTCCTCTTACAAACATATTATGCTGTTTTTCGTACCCAATGGTTGTAGACGCATCATGACCTGGATATACTATCGTATCATCAGAAAGTACATATAACTTTTCTTTTATAGACGTTTCTAGAGTCTTTAAATCTCCTGTTGGAAAGTCTGTTCTTCCGATGGATTGACAAAACAGGGTATCTCCTGTAAATACGATCTTTTCTTTTGGAAGATAAAAACACATACCACCTTTTGTATGTCCTGCTGTTAAAAGACATTGAATCGAAACTCCAGCTAATGTGAATTCCTGACCGTCTTCTAACCATTTATCGGCTTGTAAAGACATCGTATTTCCAAACATCGTTGTTAAGTTTAACTTTGGCTGTGCTAATACTTCCTCTTCTGCTTTTGCCGCATACACATTTACTTTCTCATGGTCTTTTACATATTGTGTCGCTCCAATATGATCGGAATGACCATGTGTTAATAAAATGCCAGTTAATTTCCATCCATTTTGCTCAATGAGTTGGCAGATTTTTTCACCTTCTGCTCCAGTATCAATGCAAATTGCTTCGTTTGTCTGCTCATTCACAATAAAATAGCAATTGGCTCCAATATTCCCTACTGGCATTCCATAAATTTTTATTTGACTCATGTTGTCATTTCCTCCAAGCTCTATCCTACTCTACTTCTTTTCCTCTTAGCCTGCCGTACGCTCAATATCAATCACACCGTCCACTTTTCGAAGTTTTGCTATAATGCGATTTAATTGCTCCGTTCCACTTGTTTCAAAGCTGAGGCTAATGGTCGCCTTTCCTTGTTTATTTGTTTTGGCATTCATGGACGCAATGTTAATTTTAATTTCATTAAATATTTTTGAAATATCGACAAACATACCCATGCGATTATTGGCATAAATTAAAATCTCTGTTGTATAAAGTCTTCCTTCTTTTTCATTTTCTGGTTGCTGCCATTCCGCATCGATCAAACGTTTTCTATCCTCTTCTGGCATACTAAGCACATTGATACAGTCGGTACGATGAATCGAAACACCTCTACCGCGTGTAACATATCCAACAATTTCATCCCCTGGAACAGGACTGCAACATTTTGAAAATCGCACAGCGACATCATGGATTCCTTTTACAACAATGCCACCTTTGGAACGTTTTTTCTTTGGCGCATCTTTCGTATCTTGCAATACTTGATCACCAATCGTATCTAAGATCTCTTCATCCGTTACTTTTGCATGTTTCTCTTTTTCATACTCTTCTAATAACTTATTAACAACTTGACCTTCTTTTAAACCGCCATGACCAACAGAAGCCAAAATCGATTCCCAATCTTTAAAGCCATATTTTAACATGACTCGTTTCATATATTCTGGCTTATTAATATTGGAAAGAACGATTCCCTTTTGCTTACAATATTTATCGATTAATTCTTTTCCTTTTACGATGTTTTCTTCTTTAAACTGACTCTTATACCAAGCATTAATTTTACTTCTCGCTTGTGTACTTTTAATAATAGAAAGCCAATCTCTACTTGGGCCTCTTGAATTTTGAGAAGTGATAATCTCAACTCGATCACCATTCTTTAATTGATAATCAATTGGCACTTGTTTTCCATTGACTCTTGCCCCTACCATTTTATTTCCAACAGCACTATGAATACTATATGCAAAATCAATTGGTACGGAACCAGCAGGTAAGCTCTTTACTTCTCCTGTTGGAGTAAAACAATAAACTTCTTCGTTAAAAAGATCTAAATCTCCTTTTAACATACTCATAAATTCTTTGTTATCTGTGGAATCACTTTGCCACTCTAAAATCTGACGAAGCCAAGAAAGTTTCTCTTCTTCTTTAATATTGGATGGGCCTCCGCCACCTTCCTTATATTTCCAATGGGCAGCAATACCATACTCTGCTACTTTGTGCATTTCGTATGTGCGGATCTGGATTTCAAATGGTTGCCCTTCTGGCCCAATTACCGTTGTATGAAGAGATTGATACATATTCTGTTTCGGCATCGCAATATAATCTTTGAATCTTCCTGGAATTGGTGTATACATTTCATGAATGATTCCAAGTGCCGCATAACAGTCCTTTACCGTTTCTACTTTAATTCGAACAGCAAATAGATCATAAATTTGATCTAACGTCTTATTTTGATTCACCATTTTTTTATAAATACTAAAATAGTGTTTCACACGACCATCAATCTCTGCTTGCACGCCTGAATGATCAATATGATCTTTTACATCTTTTACAATTCGAGCAATAAAACTATCTCTTTTGGTCTTTCGCTCATCCAATTCCTTCATAAGATTTTGAAAAACTTCTGGTTTTAAATACCGAAGTGCCAAATCATCAAGCTCTGTCTTAATTTTTGAAATACCTAAACGATTGGCAATTGGTGAATAAATATCAATGGTTTCTCTTGATTTTTCTTGTTGTTTATGAGGGGGCATATATTGCATCGTCCTCATATTATGAAGGCGGTCCGCTAATTTAATTAAAATGACGCGAATGTCCTTTGCCATAGCAAGAAACATTTTTCTTAAGTTTTCCGCCTGAAGTTCTACCTTATCCGCAGAATAAGAAAGTTCTCCTAACTTCGTAACTCCATCTACCAAAAGAGCAACTTCTTCATTAAACATCTCTGCAATTTGCTCTCTTGTATACACGGTATCCTCCACCACATCATGTAAAAGACCTGCTACGATTGTTTCTTTATCTAACTCTAATTCCGCAAGAATAATTGCTACACATAATGGGTGAATAATATAAGGTTCCCCTGATTTTCTCCTCTGATCTTTGTGAGCATTATCTGCTAATTCATATGCCTTGCGGATCATAGACATATCTGCAGATGGATGATAACGTTCAATGGTTTCTTCTAATTTCTTATATAAAACTTCTGGTTCTGTAAAATCCTGTGGATGACTTAATTCTTTCTTTAACCGATTTTCCATACGCAACACCACTTTTCTATGTTTTGTTCCATTCTTTTATAAAAAATATTATAAAGAATGTTAGGAAAAAATGCAAACGGTTTCTAATCACAACGAACTTTGTCTAACTTTTTCTTATCCTCTTACAAACTGTTTTAAAGCAAAAGAATAAAAATAAGCCTCTTTTACATTCTTCCCTGTCATTTGTTCTAGTGCCTTTTTATAATAGTTTAGTTGGATTTGATATCTTTTTGTAAGCTCACTTTCTTCTGAAACTCGATCGGTCTTATAATCAATTAAGACAAGTCCATCTTCCTCCTCAAACCAAAGATCAATCACCCCTTGTAAAAGCACCATTTCTCTCGTCTCACTTCCAACTACCACTTCATTGGTCGGCATCCCCATCATATATTGAGATTCTTTATAGAGTCTGCCCAGATCGCTTGCTACTTTTACACGCTTTCCAATATCGCTTTGAATAAAGGATAAAATCCCACGAATCGGAAGATATTTTCTTTGTCTCTTTGTAAGCAACTCTCTTTCTTCTAGTTGATCCAAATATCGATTTAGACTTTGGCTATCCACTACGGTTTGAACATCCAATAACTCCATAATTTTATGGATGAAAGTTCCTCGCATTGCTCCAACCATCTCTTCTTGTTCTTCCTCTTCCATCATAAATGCTGGGCGAATTTTTTCTTCTTCTGGAATTTCTTCTAGCTTTTTCATGCGAAAAACTTCTTCTTGGCTTTGGCTGCTATCTTCTATTTTTAACCCTTCTTCTTGCTCCCTTTGTGGCAAATCAAAATAATCCTCCCCTTCTTCTTGCTGTCCCATCTTCTTTAATTCGGATACCGAGTATTTCCCTCTTGCCTCCACTTCTTCTTCAAATGGATATTGCCAATCCAGCTGTTGTTTTAAAAAGGTGACGATCTCTTTATTTTCTTCTTTCGGCTGTAACTGTTCTAACTGTTCTTTCTTTTGTTCCGACAGCAATTTCTTTTCCACTGCTTGAAAAACAAATTCGCTTTCTTCCATAACTGTTATCGTAATAAGATCTTGAGGAATCACAAGGGCAGATAACAGCCAGTCCAAATAACAGCTGGCTTTCGTTCGAATTGTTCTAGCCAATCGAAACGCCTCTCCCCCTTGTTTTTCCCACTGATATCGCACGTAAGAAAATTGGGAGTGTTTTTTCTCATAGTCGTCTACCGTCCCTACTAAAATCAGCTTTTCTTTTGCTCGAGTCATGGCCACATAAAGAACGCGTAATTCTTCTCCTAGTGTCTCTTCTTTTAATTTCATCTGGATGAAATCTTTTAACCAAGTAGGACCACTTTGTCTCGTTTCTAAATCAATACAGTCTGGCCCTAAATAATCATCCGCATGAATCAATAGCTTCTGCCTTAGATCAGAGAAATTAAATGGTTTATTTAATTCTCCTACAAACACTACAGGAAATTCTAGTCCTTTGCTTTTATGGATACTCATAATTCGAACAACATTTTCATGTTCTCCTAACACACTCGCTTCTCCAAAATCCACTTCATACTCTCTTAACTGATTCATATAGCGGATAAAATGGAAAAGTCCTTTATAACTGACTTTTTCATACTGATTAGCTTTTTCAATTAGCATTAAAAGATTTGCCTGCCGTTTTTCCCCTTGTGGCATCGCCCCTACATAATAAAAATAATTGGTACGGTTCATAGCAAGCCAAATAAGATCATGAATCGACATACAAGTTTTGCCTTGTTCTAATTCCTCTAATAACGCTAAAAACTGTTTTACCTTTTCTTGTAGAGAAATACACCAATCGATCGTTTTCCCTAACAGTAATTGCTCTTCTTTTCGATGCTTGATCTGTTCATAAAGAGAATCTTCTTTCTGTTCTGCCTCTTTCCCCTCATGAAATTCTTCTTCGGCTAATAGAACTAAGCTATCATACAGGTCTAATTCCTTTCCTCCATAGCTTCCAAAAACCGCTTTCATCCAAGCTAGTTCTTCCCCTTTTAATCCTACCATCGGAGAACGCAACACCCCTACAAGAGGAATTTCTTGATATCGATTATCCACAATTCTTAAAAGGTTCAACATATTTTGTACTTCAATCGTAGAAAAATATCCTTTTTGACTATCTCCATGAGCCGGAATTCCTTCTTCTAATAATACTTCCTCTAATACTTCTCCCCAGCCACTCACTGTGCGAAGTAAAATAACAATATCCCGATATTCCACAGGGCGATAGCTTCTCAATTTCTCATCATAAACGGTATAAGGATTGTCCTCATCCATTAATTCGTGAATTTTCTTTGCAATGGCATGGGCCTCTAACTCCTTTTTTGTATACTCAGACTCTTGGGATTCTACGATAATTAACTCGGTTTTATCTTTTGGATCGATGTAGGAAAGTTCTTCCAAAACTTCTTCTTCCCCATCTTTTCTTTCTTCCCTCTTTGGAAACTGCTTCCCAGCCACTAACGATGCCTCTTCATCATATTCGACTCCTCCAAGATCTCTTCCCATCAACTGGCGAAATACATAATTGGTTGCTTCCAATACGGAGGCACGGCTGCGAAAGTTTTTGTGAAGTTCAATTTTCTTCTCCTGTTTTCCTCCTATTTGATAGCGATCGTATTTTTCCATAAAAATTTCTGGTCTTGCAAGGCGAAAACGATAAATACTTTGTTTGACATCGCCTACCATGAAACGATTATTCTCTCCTCTTATCATACCAGAAATACTACTAAGAATTGCTTCTTGGATAAAGTTACTATCTTGATACTCATCAATAAAAATTTCCACATAATTTTTTGCCAGCTCTGTTGCAATTGGAGACGGAATCGCTTTCCCCTCTTCATAATGATCCACTAATAATTCTAGTGCATAATGTTCTAAGTCCCCAAAATCCATAACATTTTTTGTCTCTTTTGCCTTTGCAAACTGTTCTTTAAATGCCAACACAAGATCAATGAGTGCTTCCATAGGCTTTTTCACAAGGGATACTTCTAAGAGCATCTCTTCTGGAGTACGAGAAAAGAATTGTTCCTTCCATGAAGTTAATTGTTCTTTGACTTCATCTCTTAATTGCTTCACTGTTGCCTTTAATGTCTCATCGGTTTCTTTTGCTGGTCTTCCTGACATTCTCGTAAATCCACCAACCGCCATGGCTTTTTGATATCCATCATAACTTTCCATTTCCATAAGGCTTTCTAAATAGGCTTGATCGAGCTCTAACGTCTTTTCATAGGCAAGTGGTCCATTCGGTCTTTTTGCTAATTCTATCGCTAACTGATTTTTTTCATAGAGTTCCTCGATGAGTATTTTCGTATGGCTCAATAATTCCTTCATATAAGAGCTTTCAAAAAGTTCTGTTTTTGTTTTCATACAAAGCCGTTCCTTTGCCTGTTGTAACCATACTTTGGGCTCTGGGTTACTCATGGCAAATTCATATAACGTTTGCACCATTTCTTCTAATGCTTTATCATCTTTTCCATTTGTATACCCTTCCACTAAGAGATGAAATTCTTCTCTTCCTTCTTCGTAAAACTCTTCTAACACTTGTTTTAGTACATCGGTTTTTAAAAGTTTTCCTTCTCCTTCATCGATCATACGAAATTCTGGATCGATTCCGAGCATATTAAAATGATCCCGAATTAGCTGCAAACAAAAACTATGAATGGTACTAATTTGTGCCTTTTGTAAATAGGCGGATTGCTTGCGCAAATGCTCATTGTCTGGATCTTCTTGTAGTTTTCTTTCAATTGCCATACCGATTCGCTCTTTCATTTCAGCGGCTGCCGCCTTAGTAAAAGTTACAATCAGCATTTTATCAATATCAACTCCACTTTCCTCCTCACAGATCATCGTAAGGATTCGTTCTACAAGAACCGCTGTCTTTCCCGAACCCGCTGCCGCAGATACGAGCAAATCACCACCTCTTGACCAAATCACTGCCTCTTGATCTTTTGTCCATGCCATTGTTTACTCTCCTTTCTTCTTATCTACCGTTCCTTCCATTTCTTCTAATAATTGTTCTCGACTAGCAGAAGATAATCTTCGATAATCACTTCCTAATTTTGTATCAAATCCACAGACCCCTTGAAATTCACAATAATCACAAGCGGTTTTATCCCCTAATTTATATGGCTCAATTCCAATTTCTCCATTGACCATTTCTTGTCCCATCGTCTGCATTTTTTGCGCTACATAGCGACCGACCGATAACAACTGATTGGTGCTGGCTACTTTTGATGCCTTACTATAATTTCCACTTTTTAAACGGCTTACTGGAATGGAAACAAAACCATCTTCCGTTTCTTTTTCAATCTGTTCCATAATTTCTGGATCTCCATTGACAATACCACTCATTTTTAATTTTTTTAAAATAGCAAGATCGGCATCTTCTTCTTCTCGATCAATAAATGGATCTTTAATGTTATAATAAAAAATCCCAGCGGGAACAACCTTTTTCTTTGTCCGTTTTTCTAACACTTCTAACGCTGCATTCATATAGACAACAAGCTGGATTTGAAGCCCATAATATAAATCCACCACATCAAACTGAGTATTTCCTGATTTATAATCAATAATCTTCACATAGAGCTGTTCCTCTTCCTCATAGGTGTCAATGCGGTCAATGGTTCCTTGCAATGTCATAGAACTTTCTTTTGAAAGAGAAACATCTACCGATTGTAAATTTTTATAATTTTGGAACGATAGTTCATAGTCTGTTGGCTCAAATCCCCCTCTTTTAATATGCTCTTGTAACGCCCAGATAGTTCTTTTTGAAATTCGGATCATGCGTGTAATCATATACTGATTTCTTTTGCTCGTATAAAACAAATCTCCTTGGTATTCAGAAACAACTTGAAGAACACATTGTTCTACAAGGGCATCCCTTCTCTCATCTTCAATCGTTCGAAACGTGCTGTTTTCTTTTTCCAACTGCTTTGAAAACATTTCAAGAGTTTTATGAAAGACATTTCCCAAATCCATAGAGCGAATTAAGTGCTGTTCTCTTTCTCGTAACTTTAACCCATATTTTAAGAAATGGGCAAAGGCACAAGCGGCATATTGTTCCAGTCTTGTTACACTTCCTGATATTTTTTCACCATAAAGAGCTTTTGCCACCGCTTGGCTTAACACGCTCTCTTGATTTTCATAAAAAGCCCCTTCCATCAATAATTCTAATATCGCTCTCCCTTTTTTTGTCTCTCGGAACCTGCAAAACAGCTCCTGCCAAACTTCTCTCTCTTCTCCTTCTAATGTATCACTAAGAAATTGATGAATCCCTTCAATTAAATAGTCAATACTATCCTCTAACGTGTAAATCCGATCTTTTCTCTCTTCTTTTGCATCCTGTTCTAATAAATTCGGAAACATTTTGTGAAGGCGTCCAACTAAATAGGATGGATGCATTGTTTTTCCTTGACTATCTACCTTAGCATAGGAAAGGTAAAGTTCTTTGGAAGGTTTTGTGAAATTTAAGTAAATATAAAAAGATTCCATCATAGAATTTTGCTTTGCCGTTGGCGCTAATTCTAACTTTCTTGCCATTAAAATCTCTCGTTCTCTATCGTTTAAAATTCCGCCACCACTTTCACTTTTTGGAATCACTCCGTCATTGAGCCCAAGCACAAATAATACTTTTAAATCTGGAAAACGGGTTCTCTCTAAATCACCGACAATGATATGATCAAGCCCCGGAGGAATGACTCCAACCTTTGTTTCGGAAAGTCCTGCATCTAAAATATTGATAAATTCTTCTAAACTCATAATTTCATTTCCTAAAATCGTCGCCATTTTATCAAGAATTTCACAAATATTTTCATAGATTTGTTCATAGGTTTTTGCCGATGCTAGATCTTTTTTCTCTTCAAATTCCTTTTGATATCCCTTTAACTTCTCTTGATAACGAAGTTTTTCCATAAAATGACAAAGACCAATAATGATTTCTTTTACCGTCACTTGTTTTTGTAACAGCACTTGTCGGAATTCTTCCACTTCTTCTAGAAATTGTAGCCGAATCTGATTTAAAAAAGCTAATTCTTGATCTTCCATCTTTCTTAACTTCCGCTCAAACGGCTTTTTCATCCAAGAATATCCACGAATTCCACAAGCGATCATATAATTTTCCAGTTTTTCTGTCTCTTGTGGCAATAAATCGCTCATTCCCGCTTTTAAATACCGAAAGACGCTCTCATAAGTAAAATCATTTTTTACTAATTCTAAAACACTGCGGATACTTTCCATGCATGGATTGTTTAAAATACTGCGCTTTTGATCCAAAAAGTATGGCACATGAAGCCGCTCCATAGCCTCTCTTAATTCTTGTTCATAGACTTCACCATCCCCCATAACAATTCCAATTTCTCGATATCGACAAGTTCCCTGAACGACCAGCTCACGGACTTTTCGAATCACAAAGTTTGCCTCCTGCCTTGGATTTTGACAAGCAACTAAGTGAATACTATCATTAAGTCCTTGATAAGTGTGAATCGGAAAACGAAATAGATTTTTTTCTAATGCTTCTAACTCTCTTTTGTCTTTCAAACGATATGGCGTTCCTTGTAATATAAACGGTTCCGCAATAAAGATATTTTTTTCTTCTGCTAACTCATAGAGCCGTTGTATTGTCTTCTTACTCAGCGCAAATAGTTCATAATCTTCAATTTTCCAACGATTGGATAAAAGAGAATACAGTTCGCTTTTCTCAATAGCGATGGTTACTAAAAGCCAATCCACCTGTTCATATAATCTTTGAATTAACGCATACTGAATCGGCGTAAATCCTGTAAACCCGTCAAGACAGATCACACTATTTTTTAATAATTTAGAATCCTTCACTCGCTCTGCAAGCACTTCTAACACTTGCTCGGCTACGGTATAATCTTTCAAATAATCTTGGAATCCCTCAAAAATCACTTTCATATCTGATAGCTTCCCTTGAAGCATCGTTCCCTTATCTAATTCTTCTATAAGAGATTGTAGTGTTTCTTTTCCAATTCGGTATTGATAAAATTCCGATAACAGTGACTTCAATTCTTCAATAAAGCCTGTCTTATTTAAACTGCGTTTAAAAATCATCAGCTGCTCTTTTTTCTCTTCCGCCACTTTTCTTAATATCATACTTTTTCCAACATCTTCTAAAACCGTCTTTTGTCGTTCATTGACTTCTTCAAATACACGGTTTGCAAGCCGTGGAAAACTTAAAATATCAATATTCATCGTTCCGTGATACGGATGTAATTCCATCACTTTTCTTTGTACTTGCATGGTAGACTGTTCTGGCACAATAATATAATAGTTTTTATCGGGATGTTTTAAAGACTCTTTAATGATTTTTTCATATACAAAATGAGATTTTCCTGCTCCACTTTTTCCTGCAATAATTTGTAATGCCATTGTTTTTCCTGTGTCACACTTGTCCACAGTTCCTCCTTCCCTTTTCTCTTTCTCTCTGTTATCATTTTTTTCTTGTTTTTACTATAACATATTCTCAATGCGAAAGCAAACAAATGTTCGTAATTCTTTTTTATCATATTTCTCCTCTTACTCTCATACAATAATAATAATCTTAAATTTGAGGAGGAACCTTATGGAATCAAAGACAAAAATTGTCGTATTGCGCACAAAGGAACTTATTTATACTGGTATTTTTCTAGTTCTTGGGATTATACTGATTCTGGTTCTTATTTTTATGTTCACCCAAGGCAAGACAAAAGAAACCATTGCTTCTGCCACCACGTACATACCTGGAGTTTATTCTTCTCCTATCACCCTTGGCAGTTCTTCTTTTAACGTGGAAGTCACAGTGGATCAAAATCATGTTACAAATGTCAGTCTTGAAAACTTAGATGAAACCGTAGAAACGATGTATCCCCTTTTAAAACCTTCTGTAGCAGAAATCAATGAAAAGTTGCAAACAGCGAACTCCATTGAACAAGTCGAATTCACCGCTGATAGTCAATACACACATACCATTTTAACGCAGGCAATTAAAAATGCTTTAGAGAAGGCAAAAAAATAGGAAACAACTCCACAAAAAAACATAGGGCTGTAAACATAGCCCTATGTTTTTTTGAGTCATTTCCTCTGTTTGAAATTCCAGCCTTTATGCTTCTATTCCTAACTCTTCCCTTAATTCCTCCATTTGTTTGATCCAAATGGCAGAAGATGCATCACTTGGCATTCGCAAATCCCCTCTTGGAGATAAAGCCACTGTCCCTACTTTTGGTCCATCTGGAAGACAATTTCTCTTAAACTGTTGGCTAAAAAATCTCCAGTGGAACGTGCGAAGCCATCGATAAATCACTTCTTTTTCATACTCTCCTTCAAACGTTTTTACCGCAATTCTAAAAATTTTCTTTGGCGGATAACCAAAACGAAGCATGTAATATAAGAAGAAATCATGTAATTCATATGGTCCTACTAAATCTTCCGTCTTTTGTGAAATTTTTCCATCCACTGGCGGTAGTAACTCTGGACTCACTGGCGTATCTAACACATCAAGAAGAATTTTTTTCGTCATGTCATCTGCTACCATATCCGCATAATATTGAACAAGATGTCTTACTAACGTTTTTGGAATCGAACAGTTTACCCCGTACATAGACATATGATCTCCGTTGTAAGTAGCCCAACCAAGCGCTAACTCTGACATATCACCCGTTCCAATGACCATACCATTATAAGCATTGGCAATATCCATTAAAATCTGTGTTCTCTCTCTCGCCTGTGAGTTTTCATAAACGACGTTATGATTGTTTGGATCGTGTCCAATATCTTTAAAGTGTTGTTCTACCGCTTTATTAATGCGAATTTCCTTTAACGTAGCTCCTAACTGTTTCGTAAGCTGAATAGCATTTTGATAGGTTCGATCCGTTGTGCCATAGCAAGGCATTGTAACACTAATAATCTGTTCTCTTTTAAGCCCTAATAAATCAAATGCCTTTGCCATAACAAGCAATGCCAATGTGGAATCTAATCCTCCTGAAATCCCAACAACCGCATATTCACAGTGGGTATGAGAAAGTCTTTTCTTTAATCCCTGTGCTTGAATCATAAAAATTTCTTCACAACGCTGTTCTCTTTCTTTTTCATTGCTTGGGATAAACGGTGCCTTTGCAAAGGTTCGACAAAGATTTGTCTCTTCCATTGTAAGGGAAAACATTTTCTTTTGATAAGAATTTTCTATCCCTTCCCCTGTGACAAACGTCATCATTTTTCTTCGTTCCGCTGAAAGTTTTTTTACATCGATATCGGCAATGGTAAGCCCTGTGGTAAATCGCTTAGAACGAGCTAATTCCGTTCCATTTTCACTAATAATATTATCTCCGCTATAGACAACATCGGATGTGGATTCTCCCTCTCCTGCGCTGGCATATAAATAGGCACAGCAAAGTCGTCCTGCTTGCCCATTGACTAAATTTCTTCGATATCCTTCTTTTGCCGTCACTTCATCACTGGCAGATAAATTGGCAATAACGGTTGCCCCTGCTAGGGCATGATTGATACTCGGTGGCATTGGCACCCAAAGATCTTCACAGATCTCACTCGCAATGATCAGTTCTTTCATTGTTTCACAACAGAGCAACAAATTAGAATTAAAAATCACTCGTTGGTTACAATACGTCGTTTCTTTTATGGAATCATTCCCTGCTACGAAATATCTTCCTTCATAAAATTCATTATAGTTTGGAATATTTTTCTTTGGCACGATTCCAAGAATCTCTCCATTTTGAATCCAAATAGCACAGTTATACAATTTTTGTTTGTAGGAAATAGGTGCACCAACAGCAATTACCATTTCCATTCCCTTTGTCTGCTCTAAAAGATATTCCACTTGCTCCTCAGCCTGCTCTAATAAGAGTTCTTGTAAAAATAAATCACCACAAGTGTATCCTGTGATACAAAGCTCTGGAAATACAAGAATTTTCACTTTCTTTTCCTCTGCTTCTTTTATGAGTGCTACTATTTGTTCTACATTGTATTGGCAATCGGCCACTCTTACTTCTGGTGTGGCAACTGCAACTTTAATAAAACCATCTTTCATCTTCGTTAAATCCCTTCTATTTCTTCATTATTTTTTCTCGGTTCAACTTGGCTTGTCGCTTCCCTATAAATGCTAGAAATCCAACTCTATTCGTTAACATCTTCTAACAAAACTTTATTGGTATCATACCATAAAATCTTGTATTTGATAAGAGAGCGACTTCTTCTTATTTATCATCTCCATTCTCCTTTTGCTTATTCCACTACCACTCGTTCTCTATTCTTCTTCCAATAAAGGAACAACTAACTCTTCTTTTATCCTGTTCAACAAAAGTGGCTTTTCTTCTTCTTTAAAATCACCACGCACTTGAATCCAAATCGCATACCTTTCATTTACTAAAAGAAGTCGTTCTATCGTAGTACTCCAATTATCTCCAACGATTCCATAGACTTCTTTTGCTCCCCAGTTCTCTTTTGTAATGGTCTTTCCTTCCCCTCCAAATAGCTTTTCTTGCCCTTTTATCCGCAATTTCTCACTTTCAAATCCTTGTTTTAATATGCCTTCTCCTACTTTACTGCGATAGATCGTATATTTTAAGGAATAGTGATCCGAATGTCCTTCGTATGTCATAGCTTCTAAAACAGGACTTTCTTGACGGCTTTGCCTTATTGTTTTTCCTTCTCCTAACAAATTTGCTATTGTAACTTTTGCATTCCAAGGATTTCCTTCTTCTTCTCCACCGCTCACAAGTATTCCCATTCCAAAAGAAACTCCTAATATAAGAACTCCCAAAAAAACAACATACCGAACGATAATCTTATTTTCTTGTTCTTTGATCTTTTTATTCCAAACATACATTCCAAGTAAAAAACAAACTAAAATCACAAGAAACACACCAAGCACCATAACCCCTGTCCAATTGTTCTTATAATAACTATCTAAACAAAAAGCTATAAAAAGTAAAATCCAAATCAGTCGAAAAAGCCATCTATGAACAATGGTAACTCCTTTTATTATGAGAAAGTTCTTCGCTTTCTTTCCTCTCCACTTCCAAAACAGCCAAAGACTATCCGCAAGGATTGGCAACAATCCATAAGCCAAAACCAAAATACTGATAGGAACAATACTCAAAGCAAAACTTGATAAATAGTCTTCATAAGAAAACAAATGAAACATGACATTTTTAAAATTATTTACTATCAAGATCATCCACAAAGCAAACACTGGCAAAAAATAATTGAAAAATTTATTTTTTAGCTGATGAAATTCCAAAGAAGAATCCGTCTGAATCGGCGTAACAGTTTCTTGTTCGGAACAAAAAATAAAATAAACGCCACTCTTTCCAATATAATTCCAACTGGCTTGTTCACAAAGCTCAATATACGCCTCTTCTTCGTTTTCTTCAAAATCCACATTGAAAAAGCCTTTTTTCCTTTTTACTGGTTCAAATATCTCAATGGAATAATGAAGTTCCCTTGGTTCTTCTTTTTCAAAAACTCCATAACCAACGCATATTTTCTTTAATATCCATCCTTTTTTCGCAAGACGCTCTAGCTTCTCAATGAAAAACTCTTTGTTATACAAATCCATATGCAGAGATTGTATCCGATATTTCATAATAACTCCCTCCCATCTTCGACTAAACGAAGTAGTCTTTCATACTCTTTTATTAATAAGTCTCTTCCTTTTTCCGTAATCACATAGGTTCGTTTTCTACCTACTACTTCAACTTCCACAATCATCTTTTCTTTCTCAAACTTTCCAAGCAATGCATAAAGCGTTCCTGCTCCAACCTTCACCCTTCCTTTTGAAATGCGCTCCACGCTTTCCATAATATCAACCCCACAACTTGGCTTTAATAAAGACAATAAAATATAATACATCTGTTCTGTCAATGTCTGAAACTGTTCTCTTGCCGTCCTACTCACCCCGTTTCTCTCTTCTTTTTCTTCTAATTTCAGTATAATATCGAATATCGATATTATCAATCTAAAAAACTATTGCCCTCTGTAACTTGTCAGTTTCAAACGACAACCTATCGATCGCACAATGCTCGCAGTATCCCCCATAGCACTCTGTATTCTACTCGGAAAGACTTCTTATCTGCGAGCTGTGCGTTGATTTATTACCAAGCAATAAGAAACACGTTATTTTTTAATGACATGGCTCATATCGTACATTCCAGCTGGTTTTCCTGCTAAAAAGATAGCCGCTTCTAACGCTCCCTTTCCAAAAATCGCTTTGGAATAAGCCGTATGTTTTAACTCTACCACTTCATCCGGTCCAGCAAAAATAATTTCATGTTCTCCAACAATCGTTCCACCGCGAACTGCGCTTAATCCGATTTCTTTTTCATCACGTTTTTCTCTTACACTACTTCTATCATAGACATAGTGATATTCGTGATTCATCGCTTCATTTAATGCTTCTGCAAATGCAATGGCAGTTCCTGATGGAGCATCTACTTTTTGATTGTGATGGCGTTCTACAATTTCCATATCAAATCCTGCTGTTGCAAGCACTTTTGCCGCTGCTTTCACTAACTCAAACAACGTATTTACTCCTAATGACATATTGGCAGAGCGTAAAATTGCTATTGTTTTACTTGCTTCTTCTACCTTCTTCAACTGTTCTTCACTAAGCCCTGTTGTACATAATACAACTGGAACTTTTTTCGCAACTGCATATTCTAATAATGAATCAACCGCTCCTGCATTTGAGAAATCAATAATCACATCAAACTCTACATTGCAGTCATTGAATGTTGGAAACACTGGATAATCATTTGGGATTCCATCATAACGATCAAGACCTGCTACAATTTTTGCCTGTTTCATCTCTTTTGCAAGTCCAGTAATCACTTGTCCCATCTTTCCATTGCATCCATGCATTAATATTCTAACCATTATTTTTCCTCCTATCGTTCTCTAATAAAACTCTTTTTCTCACGTTTCTCACTTCAGTCAGTAACATAAAAGAGAACAAAGTGTGCGCCCAACACTCTTCGCGACTTTCGGTCACTCCTAGCAACGTACACTTTGCCGCGCGCGAGCAGTTTGCGAAGCAAAATTATCTTCTTTGCTCGCTGCGCATCGTTTGCACGTAGTGCTTTTTTATTCTATAGGATGACTCGCTTGCGAGGAATTTCCT
>DVIZ01000031.1 GCA_018710905.1 Candidatus Scybalomonas excrementigallinarum
TTTCTGCTACAGCTGAGATCAGTAAAATCAAACAATTGATTTACTAATTTTTTACAGTAACTTTGATCATAGGGATTTTCTGTCCTTTTTTAACATGTGTACATTTTAATTTATATTAGCACAACGCGTAAATCTAATACTTGAATATGTTCTTTATTAAATGCATTTTGGAACACGAAATACTGATCCATACCATTATTTAAGAAGTTAGCAATTGAGAGCATTAATAATACAAAATAAGTTGGTAACAATGCTGGAAATGTAATGTGTCGCATTAATTCAAATCGATTTGCACCATCAACTCTGGCAGCTTCATATAAAGACTGATCGATTCCTGTAATAGAAGCTAAATACATAATAGCCCCCCATCCAAGTCCTTTCCATGTATTCCAAAGTAACATAGCAAGCCATGTATGAGAATCGCTGTCGAGAAACTTTAATGGCTCTGTAATCAGTCCTAAATTCTGTAATACAGTATTTACCATACCAGTATTAGAAAACAGAGAAAATGCTACGGAATATACTAAAACCCAGCTAATAAAGTTTGGCAATGTTGTTAAAGTTTGCACAAGATTGCGGAACCATTTGCACTTAATTTCATTTAAGAAAATAGCAAAAAATAATGGAAGCATAGAAGTTGCAATTCCCAATAAACTCATTGCGAACGTATTCTTCATTACTTGTATCATTTGTGTTACTTGTGTTTTATTGTTAAACAGCATCTCAAACCATTGTAACCCTACAAATTCACATTTGCTTAATGGAAGTGGTGGTTTATAATCATAAAATGCATAAATCCAACCATGCAATGGAAAATAAGAAAATAAAAAACATAAAATAATAAATGGTACGATAAATAATGTAAGCTTTTTGTCTGTCTTACCCATTTTCGCTTTTTCTGGCTTTATAGCCTTTGCTATTTTTGACATTTTGACATCTCCCTTTCTTTTTTAGTTCTTTCTATTATTTTCCCTCTCTTCTGTCAATTGTTAAATCAATTTTATCATTGATTTTTATTTCTTAATACTAGACAAATTCTACTTCATTTACTGTACTTTTTTAAATTTCATTATTTTTATCTCCATAATCTCTATTTTTTATTGTATTTTTACTATCATTTTTACCGTAGACGAAAGGACATTCCTTCTATAAGATGAAACTAAGATAAAACTATAAAAAAGAAAAGTATCAATAATGGAAACTATTGTTAGGAGGAATTTGTTATGAAATTTAATATTGAAAGTCCATTTTTTCAATTTATGAACACGTTGGCTACTTTTATTGGCCTTAATGTATTGTTCTTAATTCTTTGCTTACCAATCATTACGATTGGTCCTGCCTTAAAAGCTCTTTATACCGTAACAATGCAAGAAGCTAGAAAAGATCATAAAGCCATTTTTTCCACTTTTTTTAGAGCATTTAAAGAAAACTTTTTTGCTAGTGCTGGCACTTTTTTACTCTATCTTGGACTCGCTCTTGTATTCCTCTTTAACGCCTTTTTTTGGGGCGGACAAGGCTCTATCATTGGAACGATCTTTTTGATTGTATTTATACTCGCTCTTATTGTGTTAACACTTTCTTTTTTATATATTTTTCCGCTGATGGCTCGCTTTGAGAATGGTCTAAAGCAGACAATGAAAAACTCTATTTTCATCCCTTTGCTTCATTCTAAGGAAACACTCGGAATTGTGGCCATCCAAATAGCAGCGTTAACACTATGTGTATTCGTTCCTCAAATGAAAATTTTTATGATTTTATTAGGCTTTTCTTTTATCGCACTTTGTAATTCTTATCTTTTTATTCGTGTATTTTCTTGCTATGAAGAAGAGCAAACAGGAATTCCTGCTATGTAACTATTATTTATTGTATTTTGTATACAGCACTGCCTATGAATGAAAGTAACAAGTCTTGCATCACGCATACTTGATTTATTATTACATCAAAGATGGCGATACCATTTGGAATCCAGCATGGCAACCAACAAAAACGGATTTAGATTCCTATGAATGTCGTCATGGACTAGGATACAGCCGTTTTACGGCTTCGAAAAACGGAGTAAAAAGCACGTTAACCGCTTTTGTTCCTTTGCATGACAATTGTGAAATCAACCATCTTGTTTTAACAAACGATACCGATACTGTAAAAGAGCTTACATTAACTTCTTATATCGAATTTTGCTTTTGGAATGCCGTTGATGATATGACGAACTTCCAAAGAAACTATAGCATTGGAGAAGTGGAAATCACTGGTTCAGAAATTTATCATAAGACAGAATATCGAGAAAGAAGAAATCATTATGCCGTTTATTCTGTCAACTGTCCAATTGATGGTTTTGATACGAACCGTGACGCTTTCTTAGGCGCTTACACTGGGGTTGATGCTCCTGAAACAGTCATAAAAGGAGAAGCTGGAAATACGGTTGCCAGTGGCTGGGGCGTTATTGGCTCTCATCATTTAAAAGTCACATTACAACCAAAGGAATCCAAATCTTTCATCTTCCTTCTTGGATATATTGAGAATCCAGAAGATGAGAAATGGGAATCTTTAAATGTCATTAATAAAAAACCTGCAAGAGCATTAATTGAAAAGTATCAAACAGAAGAACAAGTCCTTTTCGCATTGGAACAATTAGCTTCCTACTGGGATTCTCTTCTTTCTAAATATACACTTTCTTGTAAAGATGAAAAGCTCTCTCGCATGGTCAATATTTGGAACCAATATCAATGTATGGTTACCTTTAATATGTCCAGATCCGCTTCCTATTTTGAATCTGGAACCGGACGTGGTATGGGATTTCGAGATTCTTGCCAAGACTTGTTAGGATTTGTTCATTTAATTCCAGACCGTGCAAGAGAAAGAATTTTAGATATTGCGGCCACTCAATTTGAAGATGGTAGTGCTTATCATCAGTATCAGCCTTTAACGAAAAAAGGGAACTTAGATATCGGTAGTGGATTTAATGACGATCCTCTTTGGTTAATCGCAGGAACTGCCGCTTACTTAAAAGAAACAGGAGATTTTTCTATTTTAGAAGAAATGGTGGACTTCGATAACGATCCTACAAAAGCGGATACGTTATTTGAACACCTTCGTCGCTCCTTCCAATATACGGTTACTCATTTAGGTCCTCATAATCTACCATTAATCGGAAGAGCGGACTGGAATGACTGCTTAAACTTAAACTGTTTCTCCAAGCATCCAGGAGAATCTTTCCAGATTACAGGACCTTCAGAAGGCCCTGTTGCAGAATCCGTATTTATCGCTGGAATGTTTGTAAAATATGGACTTGAATATGCAAAAATTGCGGAATTAAAGGGATTTTCTAAAGAAGCCGAGCGAGCAAGGGAAGAAGTCAAGAAAATGTATGATGCTGTCTTAGACGCTGGCTGGGATGGCGAATGGTTCTTACGCGCTTACGACGCTTATGGAGAAAAAATTGGTTCCAAAGAATGTGAAGAAGGTAAAATTTTTATTGAATCTCAAGGTTTTTGTGTGTTAGCAGGCATTGGGGTAAAAGAAGGTCTTGCCTTAAAAGCACTGGAATCTGTTGAAAAACACTTAGATACCAAATATGGCATTATGCTACAACAACCTGCTTATTCCAAATATTATTTAAATCTTGGTGAAATTTCTTCTTATCCACCAGGATACAAAGAAAACGCTGGTATTTTCTGCCATAACAACCCTTGGATTTCCATTGCAGAAACCGTTGTTGGAAGAGGAAATCGCGCCTTTGAAGTGTATAAAAAAACTTGCCCTGCTTACATTGAAGATATTAGTGAAATTCATAGAACCGAACCTTATGTATATTCTCAGATGATTGCTGGTAAAGATGCCCCATTCCATGGAGAGGCAAAAAATAGCTGGCTTACAGGAACGGCTGCTTGGACTTTTGTCAACGTCTCTCAATTTATTTTAGGAATTCAACCAGAATATACAGGACTTTCTATCAATCCTTGTATCCCTTCTGATTTTGAGGAGTTACAGATTAAACGTTATTTTAGAGATGCTTGGTATTTCATTACAATAAAAAATCCAAACCATGTGGAAAAAGGAATCTCTTCTATGACAGTGGATGGAGAAAAAGTGACTACTAATACAACTATTATTCCATTTGAAGAAGGAAAGAAAGAATATCATGTAGAAGTCATCATGGGATAAATATTTTACCTATCGTTTACACGCACCACTTTTAAATTACCTATATTTATGGAAACAATGCAATCATTTTAAAAGTATAACAAATAAAAAACACAATCATTTATTAGGAGCACACTATGTTTTATACAAATCCAATTATCAAAGGTTTTTATCCAGATCCAAGTGTTTGCAAAGTCGGTGATACTTACTATCTCGTTTGTAGCAGTATGCAATATTTTCCTGCCGTGCCTCTTTTTGAAAGCAAAGATTTAATCAATTGGACACAGATCGGCCACTGCTTAACAAGAGAAAGTCAAATCGATCTTTCTACTGTTCCAAGCTCTGGTGGAGTATTTGCTCCAACAATTCGCTATCATGAAGGCCGTTTTTATATGTGTACAACGAATTCCACCTCTCGCCGTAACTTTTTTGTTTGGACCGATAATATTTATGGAGAATGGTCAGAACCTATTTATGTCGAACAAGATGGAATCGATCCTTCTTTATTTTTTGACAACGGAAAAACTTATTTTTTAAGTACAGGTCTTGATGACGACGGCGTTGATGGAATTGTTCAATGTGAAATTAATATTGAAACAGGGGAAAAATTGACAAAAAGCCAAGTGATTTGGCTCGGTTCTGGGGGACGTTATATAGAAGGCCCTCATATGTATCAGATCAACGGCTACTACTATTTATTAGCCGCGGAAGGCGGAACAGAATATGGGCATATGGTAACTTATGCCCGTTCTACTTCTCCTTATGGCCCTTTTACCCTCTATAAAGACAACCCAGTTTTAACGAATCGAAACTTAGGGGGATATGAAATTCAAGGGGTAGGGCATGGAGATTTAATTGAAGATACCAATGGAAACTGGTGGCTTTTCCATCTTGGATTTCGCCAAATTGGAAAATGGCTTCCTTTCCACCATCTTGGTCGTGAAGTATTTTTAAGTCCTGTCACTTGGACAAAGGATGGTTGGTTTCTTGCAGGAGAAAATGGAACAACAAAAAAAGAGTTTCCTCTTCCAAAAACAAAGGATGACTCTTTAGAGCCCAATCTCCAAAATGAACCAACAGAAAACTTCTTACAAAAGGACAAAAAACGTTTCACATTTGATACAATCGACTTTAAGAAAGAATTCGCCTATCTTCGAATTCCTGAAAAAAATCATTATCAATTTAATGGAAAACAACTCGATTTAGTAGGAACATCTACCACATTGGATATGATAGGCTCTCCCACTTGGATTGGACTTCGCCAAAAAGATTTTTTAGGAACTCTTTCTTGTACTGTAAGCCTTACGAATGGGGAAGCAGGCATTACCGTTTTTATGGATGAAGCCCATCATTATGACCTTGCTTTACGAAAAAATGGAGAACACTATGAAGTGATAGAACGATTGAATATTGGTGAAATCAAATCGATTCAACATTCTTATTCTCTTAACGAAAAAAATAAAGTAACTCTTTTTATTCAATTCGATAACGAACACTATCACTTCTTTCTAATAGAGAATGAAACACAAATTTCTCTTGGAAAAGCTAGTACCCGTTATCTTTCTTCCGAGGTCGCTGGTGGCTTTACAGGGGTCTTCTTTGGACTTTATGCTATTGATTCGGAAGAAAATGGGGTAGGAACTTTTACAGATTTTTGTTGCGAGTATTCATAAGTTCATAGAAAGTGTGTGTTGCACTTTTTTAGTAACTTTCAGTTACTTTTAGCAATGCACACTATCTAATTTTATAAGCCTCTTGAAAGAGACTTAATTCTCTACAAAGTTCTGAAATCTCTTTTATTTCCTGTACGTTCTTGTATTGTATTTCTCGATTCTGTTCGATATCATTTGCCATTCTAATATAGACAAGTATTAATTCTCCTAACTGCTTTTCATCTAAAGCTAGTTTTCCTTTATCCATACAATATTTTGATAACAAATAGCTCATATGCTCTAAAGCAAAAAATGCTGGCCATAATCTGTCAAGTTTTTTGCTTTCTTTTGAAAATTCACCAAGAGCATAGGTATAGGCCATTTTTAAGTTATCAAAATCCATATCCAATTTTTGTTTTATCATACTACCGTTATGCTCTTCATCACTATATTGTAGATAAACAAGCACTCTTGCATGGCTTCTAAGTAATTCCGCAATTAAATAATTAATTCTCTTAGATGCAGATTTATAACTAATAATATAAGTACCTACTACACCAATGAGCGATCCAATCATAATATTGGTAATACGATAACCCGCAAAATACATCGTATTATAGATTTGAGCTGAATTCTCAGCGATTAAAATAGCATTTGCCGTTATAAAGATAGCTGCTAAAGCATAATTTTGCGTAATAGCAACTTCAATTAATATGGTTAATACCATATAAAATAGGACAAGCAAAATTCCTTTTGGCTGAATGCTTAAAATCACAATGGATAAAAAGATTCCTACTATTGTACCGAGGGAACGCTGTATGGCTCGATTTAATGTAGACGCTATCGTAGCTCCACACATAACAGCAGCACAAGATAAAGTAATCCAATATGGTTTTATAACATCTAATTGATAAGCGATTACGGCTGACATAGCCAATACGACACCATATCGTATCGAGTAAGAACATATAATAGAATCTTTATGAAAAAATTCCTTTAGTTTATGAAATACGGAAGGTTTTATAAGATTTACTTCTTTTTTCATCTCTTGTTCTGGCATCGTTATGATTGTCTCGATGCCATAGATAATTTCTAATAATTCTGTATATATTGCATCATGTTGTATCTGTTTTTTTTCTATTTCAGTTTTATCATTAAGTGGAAGATAAGAAGATAGTTTTTTAATTCTTTCTACGATCTCTGTTGGTAATGTTTGTCCTTTATTAGAATGAACCTTTGACAGTTCTAAAAAAAGAAAATTAGCCTGCTCATTCAATAAAACTAAACGTTCAAAAAATGCAGATTCCTTCCAAGGCATATATCCAATGGTTAATATCTCTTCTGTTTCTTTTAATGTTTTAACAACTTTGTTTCGAATACTTGTTATATCACTGCTTCCGATTGCTTCTGAAAATTGTCCTAAAACTAAATATAATTGTTTTATTTTTTTCAGTTCTGGACCATGCGGATTAAAAAAGTACCCGATCATACTAACTCCCCAGCACAATAAAGTAACTAGAAAAATAAGGAAGATGATAATAGGGATTTCTTGTTTCTCTAAGTCCATTCCTGTAAACATCATAAATATCATAACAAAGAAGACAGGACCTGGACCTGCCACTTTTAACGTACCGCATATAAAAAGAACAATTGCTCCTATCAAAGCAACTGTCACTACCACTAAAATAGGATAAGGCCTTGTAAAGATTCCTAACGCCACAGATGCTGTTATACCAATAGATACAAAAAACATTTTCTTCATACGCTGGGCATAGGGTTCATAAAACATATATAAGTATGCAAATCCACCCATCGACGCCAAAAGCCCGTACCTAATTTGATGAAAAAGCAATCCCATTAAAATCGGAAACGCTCCACAGATGGCTGCCCCAATTGGCTTCTCCCATGAGATAGGATTTCGATTGATTTTAAATACATCTTTTACTACTTTTTTCAACATTTTATTTTTCCTCGCATGTATCATAAGTTTGTCACCAACCAGCATAAATGATAAACTTAAAGGCCCCTATGATTTTATTTTATCATAGAAAGCCTTCGTGGTATACCCTATTTCATTTGTAGACTTTATTTTATGTACTATGATTTCCACTCATTTTTATAAAATTATTTTTCATCATAGTTCTATATGGACGCACTTTTTACTACAACGTTAAACTAAAAATTTAAATATAGAATAAATTTGTTTAAATTTCTAGCAATATTATCTCTATTTTTCTACAAGCATTTTTCCTTCCACTGTCATTGATACAATTTTCATGAATTTTATTTTATATAGTATGAACGATTTTTAGATAGAACAGAGTCCGATTTACCCATTCTTCCTAACTTTAAGTTACTTTCAGCAATGCATACTTTGCCACGTACAAACAGTTTGCAACTAATTTTCTATCACATAAAAAATAGAAGGGATGAATCATACCATATTTCATGGTTGTGAGTATTTTTGCTCTTTATCATTAAAATTCTATTTTTATATCCTATACCGTTGAAAAGTATTTTTCTCAATCTCTTCATAAGAGACAAGATAAGCGTATTTATCTACATCATTTTTTCTAAGAGTATTCATAAACTTGATTCTTTCATCGGATTTTTCCAAGCACTCCATGTATCACTCTACCCCCAATGCTTTAAAAACTGCATCCTCTGCGCTTTGATATGGAATCAGCTGGAACGCACTCATCAAATCAGGAGGCACCGTCGCAAAATCCACGAAAGAAGTGCTTGGTATCAGCACTCTCTTTGCACCGCTATCTAGACAAACCTGCAATGTACTTGCAAGCTCATCCACTTTTATCATAGTTCCACTAATGCTGATTTCTCCCAGCACAACAAGAGAGCTTTGCATAGGTTTTCCCAATGCGATGGAGCATAATGCAATCAAAGTAGGTAACGCCAATTTCCCGGTCATACCAATACCCTGTAAATCCTGATAATTAATAATATAGTCCTTCATAGTTGTACTGATACTGCCACTGATACGGTTAGCATTTGCCTTTAGGAAGTTAAATGCAGTATTGGTGGATTCTTTTGCATCACGATCTGTTCCAATACCCGTTCGTTCAAATTTACCATTTCCTGGGAGCATCTGAGATTCCAAACGAAACACTCCAATCATACCGCTTTTCCCTTGAGAAACTGTATATACCTGCCCAGGATTGCACATTCCTTCTGGAATCAGTTTGCCGCCGCCCTGTTCCGGAACAGATACGTAGTGCTCAGACATATCCTCCATGTCGATATAAGAGAAATTCACATCGTAAAACTCCATACCACCCAGCTTTTTCAGCTGTTCTTTTACCCGGCGGCGCATCTCCAAAGAAAGTTTGAGAACTTCTTCCAATTCTTCTTTTGTAAATTCTCCATTGGGATAAATCAATTTCAGATATCCATCCACCATTTTTCTAACTGCAATGGTATCCCTTTGATTCAGATTCTTGCCAAGTCTGAAGTAGTGATCAATCGCATCTCCATATTGCTCTTTGCGAAGCTCACGAATGAACTCAGCCAGATAATCACTGATAAACCCATAATCGTTGGTGAAATGCTCCGGTCTGAATTTCGGAATTTCCCATCCAGGCAGATAGCAGTGCATACGATCCAAAAAAGCGGTATCCGTTCCCATCTCAGATGGAAACGGGTCAAACAAACTGGATGTTTTCAGAAGGACATCGACGCTCTGATTAATATTACCGACAAATACCATAGATGCAGATGCGGCTTTTTCTTCCTTGCCACGGGCAAAAGAACCGGAAGCCATATAATCTTTCATAATCTGGATACCATCTTTATCCTTAAATCGAATACCCGCCACTTCATCAAAGGCAACGCAGTCCCATAAACCAACCAACCCGACAGTTTTCCTTCCCATATTATAGAAAAGATTTGCAACTGTTGTCTGACCGCCAGAAACCAGGATGCTGTTAGGAGAAATCTCTTTGTACAAATGTGATTTACCGGTACTACGAGGACCGAGTTCGCAAAAATTAAAGTTATTTTCTACCAACGGAATCATGCGGGTTAAAAGCAGCCATTTTTCACGATAAGAAAGTGCATCTGGCTCCATACCGATAGAACGGAGCATAATGTCAATCCATTCGTCTTTTGAAAATGCTTTTCGTCCCTGTTTTAGTTCCGCTATATCAATATGCGGCATTTGAATTGGAGTTAGTTTGCGAATCTGAATAGGATAACCGTTCTTCTTTTCTTCTTCCACATATTCATAATCCAGTTGCACAATACACCAGATACCACCGCACAGTAGACGATCATATTTTTCTGGATATTCATCTTCAATCGGTACATTGGAGAGTCCCAGATTTGAAAAAGAAGCAAAAAAGCAGTTCCTCCTAATATCCAAATGGACAGTAATCATATCAATAACCGTATGACTGCCTTTCTGACGCAGTTTGGAAAGAATTTTCTGTGCTTCATCTGGACGAACAAAATTATCCGCCAGAATCCGTTTGACTTTCTGAACTCCGTCCTCAATCACTTCTTCATCATCCGAACTGCAATACTGTCCCAGCAAGAACTCCAAAACATAAACTGGGACATTTGCACCTTCTTTAATTTTTTTCGTCAAGTCCTTGCGGACAACCTTTCCGTCAAAATATTGGCGGAGTTTTTCTTTTATTGCTTCACGAGTGCTTTCACACTCATTCAAATGTTCCATTCTCTATTCCCCCTGCGATATTTAACTGAAAAAGCCGAACTCATCCACTGCAAAAGCAATATCAATCTGAAATTCTTCACGCTGTGGAAGCTGAAGCCCCTGCTCATCTGCAATGACGAGATAATAGATTTCGGTATTGCTGTACTTTAACGGTTTCAAATTAAAAGTACACCGGAATGTACGCTCTGTAGCATTCTCACTTGTTTTATCCGCAATAATCTTCTGAACATCGCTGATTTGTTTGCCACTGGAATCTACAAAGTAGACCTGATAATTTGTAGCTTTCCGATTAGCTCCCACGGCATCCTTTTGGTAGAAATTCAGGTTAAAAATCATGTTGCTGATTTTTCTGCTTGCGGACAGCAGATTCACAGTGACCGGTTCGGTATCGTACTTCTGCTTGTTACGCTTATACTCCATTGAATCGTTTCTCAAATGATGATAGTCAATAACCGGAACTACCATTTCCTGCAAACTGATGCCGCCATGAACGAAGTTCAAACCACCGCCGTTCATCTTGAGCCGAATATTTCCTCTTGGAGTGAATCCATCGAATTCCGTTTCCCCATTCAAGAATTTCACTGGCATCAGATAATCTGGCGATGCACCTTTCTGCATGATGGCATATCGTCTACCATATTCCACATCCATACTGTTAAAGCTGGTCTTATCAGCTTTGCTGTCCTCTGTTAAAGGACTGTATGTGTACAGAAACCCATGATCCGCAGTAATCAGAATGTTGGCTCCACTAAACTGATTCACAATAATACGAACCATGTTTTTCAGCTCTGAGATTGCCTTTTCACAGGCCGCGAAAACAGCAGTATCCGAAGTATGGCTTGCTGCATCAATCGTATCATGATAAATATAGACCACTCTCATGCCCTTTACCAGCGCACTTCTTTCTGGCTGTTTCATACCGATGATATTCTTATACTGTAATGCTACACTCGCAGGATTGGCGCTTTTTAGTACTTTATCACGGTTTGTACTGGCAGTAGACTGTCCATCTGCGAACACAGAAAGCAATTCATTTTTTACTTCGACAGACAGTTTAGAGTGTGGCAAAAGCGCAGCCATCCCAAACTTTGTAATGGATGGAAAAATACTCTGCATATTATGAAGTTTTACCTGACCCTGATTTTCCCTTTGCAGTTCGTCAGCAAGTGTCGCCGCCACTTCATACCGCATAGCATCAGAAATAATTACAAAGACTCTGGAATCCGCATTTTTCACACGACTGCGATAGAAATCTTCCTGCTGAGGAATCTCCAGAATTTTTCCGTATTCTTCCAGTTCATCGGCACAGACATCTGACCAGTTGTTCCCAAGCTCGCCCAGGAACCAGTGAGAATAAAGCCCTTCCACCTGGTCAACAACGTGTTTAAATAGGTCATCCAGCAGAATATTGGACGTTTCCAGGCTTCTCTGGAAGCAAAGATGGAACTGCCGATAATACTGATCCATCTTGTAATAATCTTCCGTGTAATTTTTCCAGATCTCACGTGCCTGTGCCAAATGGAAACCAGTAGAATGTTCTTTGAAAAACTCCTGCATCTTCGCTACCTGCAAAATGCCATCGTAGAAATCGGAAAACCCTTCATACCATGCACAGGTGCGACGTTTCTCCACTACTTTTGTAATCAAATCCACATCAATGATCTGATTGCTGATTTCCGTCATCAGCTTTGTCAGAATAATTTCATTGATACAAGGGAAACATTCCGTATCCATCAAGTCCTCTAACGGCAACTGTCCGAAGCGCTGGGGAAGATGGGCTTCTTCTTCCACATAACGGGCAATTTCATAAAGCTGGCATTCCTCTTCACTCCGCAGCCAATCGGATACAAAATCATAGCAGTATGCTTGATGAGGAAGGGAGAGGAATTTATCCAGCCCTACCAAATGTTCCTGAAACAAAGTACGAGTGGAGGCAGTCAGCAGCAAGTGGATTGCAAGCTGACCAATATCTCCGTCCTCCTCACAATAACCAGTTACCCGACGAACTATTTCCCAGAACGCATCACTTGCGCTATAGTTTACAAACTTTTGATACAGCGAATTACTGTCTTTATCTAAACCAGCACCAAAAATACTCTGCATAATCTGATTTGGCTGGGCATCCTTCAAACCGCAGATCGCTGCCATAACCGCCAGATGGATCTGCGAAGGATTCGAAGGCACTTTGCTTTGTGCCATAATCTTTGCACGGCGGTCTTTTGCATTAAAATATTTACGATAATACTTCACCTGTTTGCGCATAGGAAGACTTGATGGCATCCCCATTTCATCCATCCAGATGGAAATGAGGTCGGCACGAAACTCTTCGCTGTACAGCTTTATATCAAGTAACCAGTCATCATCCGGTCTATCAAAAGACAGCGGATTATAGACTAGATAATTTGAAGTCAGATCATCATGGGAAAGTAACTTTTTCACCACGAAAGTATTGCTTCCTGTTAATGCAATAATCTTTGCATTATCCAGTTGAATTTCATCTAGCTTGTCCTCAAACTCCCGCTCCTCATCGTGCCAGAAGATAATGCGGCGGTGATAATATTCCGGTAAAGGCAACGCAAATCTGCCGTTTAGTTCCTGTATTACTTTTTCTATATCCACGCTACGTTACCTCCTTTCCGTATTGTTTACATAAATTGTGCTTCGTGAAGCGCCTTCTTTTCTCAACCAGCCACTTTCAACCATTTTTCTTAAAATTTCTCTGGTTCTACGCTGTTTTATACCAAGAAGCTTCATCGCCTGTGCTGTTGTAATACTGGTATTTTCCAACACATACTTATAAATTTGCTGTTCCTGTTCATTTGCCGGCAGTTTATCGGCGGTTTCCCGGCGATTTAACGGCATTTTGACGGCATTATTGAGGTCAACATTGTCGTCAATCTGACCTCGATAGATATTGATACGTAAATCAACTTCTCCACCAATGAACTCCGGTTCCCGCAGACCAGCGGCTTTTACCTTACCAATGATTCTCGGAATACCACTTCCCCAATGCTCGATCAAATTCATATAAGAAAACGCATAAGCAAGAGCTTCGTTACGAATCTGGGAATACCCCTCTTTCATACGCTCCAAAGTTTGTCCCATTGGCAATTTCCCGGGGGAAGTAATTTCTAATCTGTTGTCATACAGCGCAACCTGTATATTGCCATGATCCAGATAACTGCGATGCACCGCCGCATTGATGATCAGCTCACGAATGGCATCCGGCGGAATTTCATAAACATCCTGGCGATAAATACCCACAATGGTAGCACCCAGATGAATATTTCGCAGAACAAACTGAAATGCTTCCTCTATTTGTTCCCAGATCGGACCGGTATACTCCCGTCGGTCAACAAAAACTTCTTTGGTCGTTCCCTTGAACACGCCACATTGGGTTGCAACATGAAGTCCTCCGCACCCTGTTAAAATAGCATAGGCATTGGACGGATAATCTTTTCCATCGCGCTCAATCAGAACCCCCCAGGAACGAAGCTGCTGTCTACCAACATCTTTGACAGATACTTTCTGCTCCTCATTATGAGCGTTCTTGATCGCCTGCTCCTTCATGGCTTTGCAAAGAGCATCAATATCTTCATCTGTGACATTCAGACCGGTACACAGAGCCTGATCGAAGTAGCGGTTGCTACCCTCAAACAGCAACTCTTTTATCATGTACTCATCAGCAAGGCGGGTAGTTCCGGCGACACGGACATATACGCCGCTATCTTTACCGAGAGCTTTGATATAATATGGTCGCTGTCTGCCGCCAGAAACCTCTACTACAATAATCGTCTTGCCGTCAACCGTCTGTAAAGTAATATCTGGAATAATCGCCGGTTCGCAGCTATCTGACACTGCATTGGCAATGGCATCCATTTTTTTGAACACATCTTCCTTATCAAAACCAATCACTTCTCTGGTTTTATCAGCAATTCCGAAAATGATTTTCCCTCCGGTTCCGTTTGCAAAGGCAACCACAGACTTCATATATTTGATACTTTTCTCTGGCAGGTTTTCCTTAAATTCCACATTTTTAGATTCCCCGGCAAGGATTTCTTCTATGGTCATAGGATACACCTCTCTTTCTATGGCAGCTTTTGCTGCTCTTACTTTATTTTAGCCAAAACATCCTGGAATTTTGCATAATTAACTTTTACGCCATCGTCCAGATCAATAGAAATCATCTGGTCTGCCAGATGGTGGATTTTTTCTTCGTAGGTGCGAAGCTCGGTGTCCTGGGCATTCAGCTTTGTCAGTGCCTTGTTCAGTTTCACACGTTCACTAGTGGATGCCGCTGCTGCAATGCGGTTCTCCATGTCCGCAATGGCAGTGCGGTAACGGCTCTGCTGTTCATGCACATAGTCGGTGCGGATGCGAGCGATCGTATCCGGCTGATAGCGGTGCATATAGATAAGCGCCTTGAAGCCGTTCTTTTTTCCGCTATCAAATAGCCAATAAATCGGGCGTTTTTGATAAATCTTGCAGTGATCTTTATAGAAATCATTCAAGAAATAATTGCGGATTACTTCTCTTGGCTGACCTTTTCCGCCCAGTGCATCCGCAATAAATTTCAGGTTCTCTTCCAAAGTGTCACTACCGTAGACTGTTTCGATGAACTTCACAAATCGACCAACCATATCATCATCAAAATATTCGTCATCGCAGATTGGAATGATATTATCCTCATTAGGATAAAATTCATTCTCAGGGAATATGCTCTTACCTTGTACTTTCAGAAAGTCATGTATTTTTTCTACAAGACTTCCAAAATCACGGCCTGGACCACCCGCATATAAAAGTCCTTCCTTATATAACGAATACCTACCAAACATACAGCCCACGGCGTAGGAAATCAGACTCTTGATATCACGCTGCAAGTCTGCCTTGCGGACAGTCACATCTTTATCCTCGACTTCCGGGGTCAGTTCGTCCTGTAAACCATAGATGCCGATGAAAATGCGGTTGAGTTCTTCCTCGTTAGCTTTCAGTTGGGCAAAGCGGTCGTCGCACTCAGCTTCCCACTGAGCAAAGGCATCAGCGACAGTAGAAACAGGCCGGATAAGGGGGTGCTTTGTGAAGTCCCAAGATGTTTCAAAGGAGTCCCAGTCAGCCTTGGCAATAGAAATACATTCATTAACTATTGCTGTGACTTCATCTGGCGTTGATAAATAGGGAATTTTTCTTAAGTATCCCGATTCAAAACCTATAGTAGGAGATAAAACACTCAGAATATTCATGACAACACTGGTATTCAAAAATCCCAATGTTACTGGAATATCATTTTTTTGTGGGAAGAACATACCATATCCACTATTGGAATACAGAAATCCTTCTGGACAAAATCTAAACGAGGTAGTCGCTGAACTAATCACTGTCCAAGTTATTGCGCTCTGGAAAATATAATCTAAATTATAATTGTGAGATCGAATTCGCCCAGTTTTTTCGTCTTTAAAATTGCGAATTTCTATACCATCATTCTCCCAATTTACAACATAGTCATTGTTTCCATACCATTTTCTGAACTCTCCGCCTTTTGCAAAGGGAAACCATTTTTTCTTACTATTTAGTGCCTCTTCGCGATTCTTCATTCCGAGACCAATTTTATTTATGCTGACTTCGTACCACAATCTAATAAATCGATCATTATTTGCTGTAGCCATACCAACTCGTGGCTCGCAAATATCTCCGACGAAGATTCCTTTTTTGAACGCATCCATGAGTATATCGCTAACCCAATATGCCACCGGGCTACCAGGGATTTTCGAGAAATTACGCTGATCAGCGTAAAACTGTCCCTTTCCTTCTAAAAATGCTTTTTCTCGTTCTTCATTCGACTTTACCTCACCCTGCACATCAAAAAGTCGATGATAACAGCCGATATAACCGTAAGATTTAGATTTCCTAAACACAAAAGTCGTTGTTCCGAAGTCCGATCCGAATATGCCTCGACCAGGATGAATCATATTGATGATTGTATTGTCTCGCAGGAATGTATTACGAAGCTTCTCGTAGCTCGCCAGGAACATCCATACAGGAATATTTATCATGGTCATAAAGCCATTTTTCCTACACATAGAAAGAGTTTTTTCCATGCAAACTGTACTCATATCGCTCTTACTATCAGAATAGTTTTTCTTGACAAAATCAGTAAGTTTCACTCCCATGCCGCCATTACCCATATACGGCGGGTTCGTTACAACCACATCATATTCCTGTGCTAACGCTTCCGCTACCTGTACCAGCGACAACAGGTCGTTCAGCACTGTTTCCTTGCTCATGCTAATGTCTTCCTGCACCTCGTCAAAGCGGGCATAAAGGGCAGTAAAATCCACAGGAGTAATATTTAGGATAGAACCATACTCCTTGGCATCGTGCATTTCGGTTATAATGCTGTCCATTGCCTCTTGAAGTTTGGCATCACCATTGCAAAAGTAGTCCAGCGCATATTTGTCGATACCGTTGCTTTCCCGAATCGCATAAACATTGGGCTGAATCCGGCGGCTGAAGAAACGGCGGTCATACTGACGGGCTTTCATCATCACCGAAAAATAAGCCAGCTGCGCCGCACGGTCGTCAATATCCAAACCGTACAGGTTATTTTTCACGATACTTTCCACCGCTTCACGGGTGGTGTAACCGTAACTCTCGTAAATCTGCACCAGCACGTCAAACAGGTAGGCAAGGATATGACCGGAACCACAACAGGGGTCGATGCACTTGATCTGCTCTGGGGTCATGGCAGCATATTCCTTGCGGATTTCGGAAAGCCGTACCTGCACCTCTGGCTCCTGCTCGGCTTCTTCCAGATAATATTTCCAGCCTGCTTTCAGTTCATCATTGGGGTGTCCTTCCACCCATAAGCGACCAAGAGAGTTCTCCACCATATAGCGGACGATCCAGTCCGGTGTAAACAGCTGGGTTGCCGCCGGAATGTTTTCTTTTGTAATTTTGACGTTCTTCTTCAGCGCCACAAAGACCTCGTCCTTTTTCTCGGCATTGTAATACTGATACAGCCAGCCAATGATCTGCACCGCATCTTTCCAGTCTTCTTCCGGAATCAGCGAAATCATCTGCTTGATAACACTGCCTTCCCTGAGCAGATTGTCCGGGAACAAAAGCTCGGTGTAGTCCGAAATTCGCTGGAACATTCCTGGCAGAATAGGACTTAAGGCATTGCACTGGGTAATCAACAGGTATTTATACAGTTCTTCGGTCTGATTAGCGTTTTTCAGTTCATATACATGATCCATGTCCAAGCCATTCAAATCCAGATGAAGTGCTTCATCAATAATCTGCGGCTTGAAGCTGTTCTCTTCATTGGTAAATACTCGCACACGGGTAGGAAGGTAGCCGTTGACTTCCATGAAACGCAGAGCGATAAAGCGGTTAAACCAAGTATAGGCAATCTCCTCCATCACTTCTTCAAAACCCTTATTGTTAATTTGCGAAATTAACGCTCTGCGCTGATTTTTCTGAACATCAGTCAGGACGTTGCCATTGATGTTGTCAGCTGCAGCATCAATGACGTTATCCTGTATAATTCCATATTGCATCGCTTTCTGGGACACACGCTCGATCAGTTCTCGTCTTGCCCAGACAGCGAATTTTTTAATTGCATTCTTGTCCATGACTTTTCTCCTTCTGCATTTTTCTGAGCAGTTCTAAAATCTCATTATATTTAGTGGCTCCGTTTCCCAATATAATATCATTTACAACAGATAAGATAATCGCTTGTCCCCCTACTACTTGATTTCTGTCATAATCTTCTGGAATCTCATCAGCAGAAGTAGGAATTTCTATTTCATTTATCCACCAATTATCAATTTTTTGATATAAATGCACCATATCGATGAAAAGCTCCATATCTTTTTCATGAAATCCCAAAGACAAATTTTTCAGTAATTCATGCGTTATATCATTTCGTCTTTTTCTGCACAAGTGATATAAATCAATTTCTTTGTCTGTAATGGCACCAGCCTGCACAAACCACTTCAAAGAAGCTGTATCTATTTTTTTATCCAAACTACGTACTTCTTTTTTGTATTTTTCGGATTCATTATATGTTAATTCGCCATTGTCGAATGTTATTGAATTTAAATAAAATCCTCTCACTTGATCCACAATATGTTCTTTGAA
>DVIZ01000032.1 GCA_018710905.1 Candidatus Scybalomonas excrementigallinarum
TAAGATTTTTTGAATCTTCTTATTAGAAGCAAAGGCTGCCGCAATATCATTACTTAACCATCCAAGCAATTCCATCGGCCAAATAATATTATTGGAATATTCCGTAAAAGCTCCTAACTGACCAATAGTCATATTCCCTTTGATAACAAGGACACCACCAACGACGACTACAACCATTAAAAGGATTTTTCCAACGAACGAAATCACCGGTTGATAAATAGCAACTAACTTGGCCTGTTCCATATTGATATCATAAAAGGCTTGATTTCTTTTTTTAAATTTCTTAATTTCATACCGTTCTCTTGCAAATGCTTTTACCGTTCGAACACCTGCTAAATTTTCCTGCGCTACCGTATTGAGGCGAGCTGTTTCCTCACTAATATTCTCAAAAACTGTTCCCAACTTGTTTTCCATACGAATGGCACAAAACCCTACAATCGGCATTGCTAATAATGGCAATAGGGTAAGTGTTGGGCTAATCCGTACCATACAGACAATAACTACAATTGTATGTATAACACACTCAACTGCTAACATCCCAATAAATCCAAGTGCATTGGAAATACGATCGACATCATCTTTTACTCGAGCCATTAGCTCTCCGGTGTTATGTTTGTCAAAGTAGCTAACTGATAATTTTTGAATATGGTCAAATAACCCTTTTCGAATTTTGCAACCGACGGATACTCCAATACAGTCAAATGTAAATTCTTTTATGTATTGAAAAATCGCCCTTCCAAACCCAATTCCTAATAGTCCTAGCAGTAAATTCATTAAAATCTTCATTTGTCCGCCGACGATGACCTTATCAATTAAAGCCTGTGTAATCTTTGGGCCAGCCATGTCAAGACAAATACTGAGAATCATCGCAGTAAATCCCAATATATAAAACCACCAGTATTGCTTCACTTGTTTCCATAAATACCTCATTCTGTCTCTTCTTCCCCTTTCTGTATCCAGTATTCTTTCTATAGACTTGTTAGCTTGTTATTTTAGCAGAACAAAGTGTGCGCCCAACACTCTTTGCAACCTGCGCATCGTTCACACGTAGTGCTTTTTTATTTCATAGGAGATGGCACTTTTACAAATGAATGTACCAAGGTATTTCCTATGAAATAAAAAAACCGCAGTCCTACTAGACTGCGGTACTAAGTTCTTATTCCTCTTTTCACATAGCTAAAAAACTATAAAAGCAATAGAAACCATCAAAATACGAAAACATATGCAAAATGCTAATATCATTTTGATACTATTTGTTTTTCCAAGCTTTCTAACATCCATAGAACAAAAGTAAGGCAGTTCTTAAATTGATTTCGTTGAATATTATCATTCATATTCATTTTGTTACTTACATTATTAATTAAATTCATCATTTTGTTCTGCCTCCTTTCTCCATTCTTTGTTTTCTTGTAAACGATGAAACACATTCCTTTGGCTTCATTCATCGTATCCCTTTGAAATATACACTATAAGAAAATACCCAATTTCTCTTATAGTGTACTTTCCATTGTGGATACACGAGAAACTCCCAAGGCGCGTCTCTTCGCGTCATCTTCTTTATCATACTACTTGGATATTCCAAAATCAATAGCCTGACAAGTTAATTTAATTGTTTGTCGTAGGCCACTCTTTCTCCATTTTCTTTTTCACCGTAACAAACAATTCCACATTGCTGGTATCCATGATTTTTTAGAAATTTCTGCATAATATTATTTTTCCTATGAGTATCTACTCTCATTCCACTTACTCTTTGTTCTTTACAAAGCTGTTCTGCTAATTGTATTAGTTTACCTGAAATCCCTCTTCCTCTTGCTTCTTTACTCACTGCAAAGCGATGGATCGTTCCATAAACGCTGCCTGTATTCCAGTTTCCTTTTTGTAACCCTTCATAGGCAACTTCTCCCTCAAAGGAAAGCGTCATCATTCCACAGATCCTACCTTCTTCTTCCCAAAGATAACATTCTTCTTTTTTTATATCTTCTAAAATATGTTCCTCTGTTGGATATTCTTCTGTCCATTGTTCAAATCCGTTTTCTTTCATAAACGCTTTTGCATCTTTTACAATCTGAACGAGGAAATCAATATCTTCTTTTCTTGCAACTCGATATCCCATCTTAATAATTCTCCTTTTATTTCTTTCTTGTGAAACCTCACAGGAATCAATTCGTAACCTTTTTCTAACAACGTCTTATCCTATTTGCAAATCATAAGCTTCTATCTTCTTATTATGATTTCTTTAAAATAGAGCGCTGTAAAGAATAAATCGTGTGATTTCCGTTTACTAGGTATGCGAAAGTGCAGACGACGAAAAAGCATGGTAAATATTCATATCCAAACACTTCTGCTCCAATAAATATTGGTGCAAGAAAGGTATTGGTAGCGCTTCCAAACACAGCCGCATAACCTAATGCTGCCCCTAATAAAGAAGGGATACCAAAAAACGGTGCAACAACGACTCCAAGACTTGCCCCAATGGAAAAGAGTGGTGTCACCTCTCCCCCTTGAAATCCTGCTGATAAAGTAAATACGGTTAGCAGTAATTTCAAAATCCAATCGTAAGAATAGACCGTTTTTCCTTCAAACGATGCATAAATTAAATTCGTTCCAAGCCCTGCATATCGACCTCTATTCAACAAAAGTAATAAGATGGATAATAAAATTCCACACAGTAAAATGCGCGCAATTGGATTTTTTAACGCTTCTCCTAACTTCTGCTTTATTGTTTTTAATGATACAGCAAAAAGAGTACCTACTAAACCAAAAATAATCCCAAGACAAGCTAGTATGAGAAATAATTTGCCATTCAACTGGACGGAAATTCCTAAGTGGTGTTCAAACTTTTCAAGTCCTAATGCCCCTGCTGTCATACTTGCTGTAAATGCCGATACGACTGCCATAATAAGAGCTTCATATTGTAAAGCACCACATACCAAAACTTCCAATGCAAATAAAACGGCTGCAAGAGGAGTGCCAAAAAGCCCTGCAAATCCTGCTGCCATACCTGCTACGAGAAATACTTTTGCCCTTTCTTTTCCTCCAATTTTTCTTCCAAACCAATGGGAAAAGGTAGCACCGATTTGTACCGCAACACCTTCTCGACCAGCACTTCCTCCAAATAAATGGGTTAACCAAGTGCCTCCGATCACAAAGGGAATCAAACGAAGTGGAATTTCTTCTTCCACACCATGTCCTACTTCAAACACAAGCCCCATTCCTTTACTACTCGTTCCACCAAACTTTTGATAAACCCACACGATGACGACTCCTGCTGGGGCTAACCAAGGAAGAAGCCACACAATATTCGAATCTCGAAAAGAAGTGATCGCCAATAGCACACGACCAAATCCTGCATCAATAGCGCCAACAATAATTCCTATAAAAAAACCACAAAGAGCTAAAAATAGTAATTCTTTATACTCCAACAGCTGATTTTTCATCTTTTCCAAATTCCTCACCTCCATATTACTTTTTATTTAGAAAAGTTTCAAGGGTCATTGTACCACTAACTAAAAGCTACTGGCAAGTAAATTAATAAAGAGAAAAAACTGCTATTAAGCTCTTTTCTTTGAACTCAATAGCAGTTTTTCCTCTCATGAATTTTATTATAAAACTAAAGATGGTGGTGTATACACTCTTCCATTTAATTCATTGTCTAACATATAAAGACTCTTTGGATCTTCTCCGAATAATTCCATTCTTGTCACAAGATCATTGGCATTGTTTTCTTCTTCCCCTTGTTCTTTTACGAACCAGTCTAAGAACTGTGTTGTTCTAAAATCTTTTACACTATGTGCCGCATCATAAATAGCATGAATGAGTCCAGTTACATAATATTCATGTTGTAAACCAACTTTTAATGGATCCATTAATGAATTTAATGTAATGTTTGGTTTTTCAATTGTTTCTAACACTACTTTTGCATTATTATTATGTAAGTATTGATAGAATAACATAGCATGATCTCGCTCTTCTTGTGCCTGTACACGATACCAATTTTTGAATCCATGTAATCCTTTTTCCTCATAGAAATTAGACAGCTCTAAATACAAATAAGCAGAATAAAATTCTCGATTTACTTGATAATTTAAAAGTTCTACTACCTTTTGATCTAACATTTTTACACACTCCTTCCTTTTGAATACAAAAGACTTTTTAAATTTTTTATTCTCTCATAACTATTATAGTTTATCTTGACTAGATAATCAATTCTTTCATTTATGAAACTAACATTAATTCCTTATTATGATCGAAAAAAGGAATAGACAAACTATGCCTATTCCTCTTTTTTATAGAAAATCTCTAAGTTATCTTATCCTATTTTTCAATCGAAAACAGAACCTTCTTCCCAAGTTAAAACTTCACCTGTATATGCATCAATATCAAATTCATATTCGGTTCCGTCGTAAATAACTTTACCTTCGTATTGTAATCTTCCATCATCATTATCTAACTTAATACGAATATCATCTTGTGTAGCCCCTGATACTTTTTTAAGTGCAATCTTTTTCGCCTCATCCTCTGTTATCTGCTTCTGATTTGCATTTCCAGTCTGACTAGTTTTTATTGTTTCATTTTCTAATTTTAATACTTTTCCATCAGACGCTTTAATATCATATTCATATTTTTTTGTTGCTGTAAAAAATTCCACTTCGTAAATAAGAACTCCATCGTCCATATCTTTTTTTACTTGAACACTAGTAACGTCTTTTGCTTTTACTCCAGCATTTTCATAAGCAATCGTTTTTGCTTCTTCTTCTGTAATCTCACCAGAACTATTTGTTACTGAAGCATTGGTTTTAGAGGTGTTTTCTGTGGTATTGGAGCTTTGTGTAGAATTTGTATTATTATCTACTTGTCCTGTTGTTTGACTAGTTGTTGTACCTGAACTACTATTTCCATTATTCGTCGTTGGATTATTATTAGAACTACATCCTACTAATAAAAGCCCTGATAAAGATAAAATTGCAAATGTTTTTAAGAATGATCTTTTCATAAGATTACCTCCATTTTCTTGTATTCCATTTTTTCTAATTCTTTATTTGTTATTATAGTATCCTTTGTTTTGATAGTTATACTATAAAATATCAAAATTAAAAGAACATTAAAAATTATCAGCAACTTTTTGTTGTTTTTTTGGAATTACAAAAGAAAAAGTTGTCCCTTTCCCCTCTTCACTTTCTACATGAATCTCTCCATGATGGGCTTTTATAATCCATTTTACCATAGGAAGTCCAAGCCCCGAAGAAGAATCCTGTCCTGATGTACGGGACTGATCTACACGATAAAATCGTTCCCAAATATGTGGTAAATTTTCCTTGGAAATCCCAATTCCATCGTCTTTTACTTGTCCTCGTATTTTATCCCCTTCTCCATGTAAAGTTACAATCACCGTTCCATTTTCCTTTCCATAAGAAATGGCATTAGAAATTAGATTCACCCACAAACGAATTAAAAATGTCTCATCGACCTCTGCCATTAATCCTTCCTCTAATTCCTGTTGAATCGTAATATTTTTTTTCTTTGCAATCTCTTGTTGTTCATCCACAATCATTTCTGTCAACTCGCTTACCGGTACTTCTTCAAAATGAATTGGCAGTTTATCTCGCTCTGCTCTTGAAATCATTAAAATCTGAGAGACTAATTGCGCCATATTTCTCGCCTTTTTATAGATCACTTCAATCTCTCTTTTTTTTTCTTCCTCTGCCATCTCTTGTTCTAATAGATACTCACAATGAGATAAGATTACGGTAATCGGTGTTCGAAGCTCATGAGATACATCTGAGGTAAACTGCTTTTCTCTTTCAAAAGCTGTCTCCAATTGTTCTAGCATTTGATTAAATAACCGCGCTAGCCGATGAATTTCATCATTTCCCGCTTCCATTGGAATTCGTTTTGATAAATCTTCTTTTTCACAAATTTCTTGTACCCCTTGTATCATATTATCCACTGGTCGCAATGTCCGACTAGTAAATCGATAGCCAATAATAGCCGTAATAACGACCATCAACGGCAAAAAGATAAAAGAAGTGCGTATTAAAACAAGGAAACTTTCCTCTGCCTTTGTAACGGAAGTAATTCCTCTCACATAAACGTTACTATATCCGCCTAAATCAACGATATTATCAAACACATACCACTTAATTCCATTAGAAGTCAATGTTTGCAATTGCCCGCTCTGTAAAGGCACTTCTTCTGTAAACTGATAAGGTATCGTTCCATAAATAATCTGTCCCTCTTCATCATAAACAGATAAATAGACACCACTTTCCACTTCCATAATATCAGAATCTACTTCTAGCTCTCCATCCTCCCATTCCAAATATTCATTTCCTTCTAGAACTTCTGATTCCAATTGTTTCTTTACAGAGGTTAATATCTGACTATTGCTAATGGATAATAAGATGGCAAGAGATGCAATTGCCATTAACATTAAAAAACCTGTGTATAAAATCGTTAACTTCCATTTTGCTGATATTCTCTGTTTCTTATTTTTTCCACATAAACAATCACTTTTTTGTTTTTTTATCAACATTTTACTCCTGTACTTCTTGATTACTTGTGTACTTACTCCTGAATTTTTAGCACATAACCTGCACCACGAACGGTATGAATCAGTTTTGGTTCAAATCCACTATCAATCTTTTTTCGTAAATATCGGATATACACATCGATAACATTAGAACCTCCCGTGTAATCATAGTTCCATATATGCTGTTCGATTTTATCCCTCGATAATACGATGCCTTGATTCAAAATCATATAGCGAAGAATCGAAAATTCTTTGTTGGATAAAGAAATTTCCGTATCTCCCCGAAATACTTGATGGGAATCTAAATATACTTTTAAATCTGCAATCTGACAGCAATTATCTTTTACTGTAGCATTTTTACGAATCATCACTCGAATTCTAGCCAGCAATTCTTCAAATGCAAATGGCTTTACAAGATAATCGTCTGCACCAAGGTCTAATCCTATCACCCGATCTTCTATGGAATCTTTGGCTGTCAGTAGTAAAACAGGAACTGTGTTTTTTTCACTTCGCAATTTTTTTAATACTTCTAATCCAGATGTCTTTGGCATCATAATGTCTAAAATAACTGCATCGTATTCTGCACAAGAAAGATATTCCAATGCTTCTTCTCCATCCATACAAGCATCCACTGTATACTTTTGTGCTTCCAATCGTTTCTTTAGAAGAGCATTTAAATCTCTTTCATCTTCTGCAACTAAAATTCTCATAAGCTCTCTCCTTTCTCTTCGCGCTCTTAGCAAGAATTTTTCCCTTAAAATACATTATCTAGATCTTATTATTTTCTTATAAATCCTATAAAAGGCTCTCTATCTGATATTACCATATTCCTCCCCAAAATACATCTAACATATTTAAATTTTGCACGTAGCGCTTTTTTTATCCTATAGGATAATTCGCTTGCGAGGAATTTCCTATAGAGATTAGGGTGTCAAAAGGTCACTGACCTTTGATATATATTTGTACCTTGAAAACTTAATACGATATTCAAAATCACTGTGATATTTGGTAAAATATAAGTATCAAA
>DVIZ01000033.1 GCA_018710905.1 Candidatus Scybalomonas excrementigallinarum
CATACACATTTTCTTTTTTCATCTCTTTTACTAACTCATAAAGAGTTGTATGTTCCGCCACTGTTTTCTCCTGTCCAAATACACGAATGGTTATCATTGCCTTTCCCCTTTCTATGTTGCCCGATCTTAGATAGCGTCATTTTCTTGTTTTACGATGTCATAATTTTGTTTATTGTATGAAAGAAAAGTCTTTTTTATCACTATTTATAACATATGGAACGGACTTTTACTATCAATTACTTTCACTTCAAGTTCTTTGCAATGTTCTTCTAAGTAATTGGAAATGAATTCCATAAACATATGTTCTAACCCATAATGTCCTGCATCTAAAATGGCGAGCCCTTCTTCTAATGCATCGATTCCATTATGATGTCCAATATCACCGGTAATTAATACATCCGCCTTTTTTTTCAGCGCCTCTATCTCCATTCCTTTTCCAGAACCTGGACAAATCGCAACTCGTTTTATTTTCTTTTCTTCTTCACCAAATAAAGCAATGGATGGAACATGAAATTGCTCTTTCACAAAAAGGGCACATTCTTTTAATGTCATCTCCTTTTTTAAATCTCCAACCCGTCCAATGCCTTCTAATTTTCCATCTTCTTCTACGGTTACTTCAAGAGGTTCTCCATTTTCAATTTGCAATTTCTCTTCTGCTAATTGTGCCATCCCTCCCATGACATCAAAATTGGTATGCATGGCATAACAGGCGATTTTATTTTCGATCAACGTAAGTATTTTTCTTCCAAGCACGGTATCCTCATTGACTTGTTTCAAACTAGAAAAAATCATCGGATGGTGGGATACGATGAAATCCGCTTTTTCCTCCACTGCTTTTCTCACGACTTCCTCGGTAACATCAAGAGTCACTATGACTTTTTTTACTTCTTGGTCTTTTCGTCCCAATAAAAGTCCCACATTATCCCACGAACATGCATACTGTTTTGGAGAAAGCATTTCAAGTTGTTGTATCAGTTCCTTTACCTTCATAATAAGCAAGACCTCCTTTTAAATTTTCCACCTTATGTAATAATTCTTTTTTTCGTTCTAATCCTGCAGGAGAATCCACATGAGCTAATCTCTCTAATAGTTCCTCGCTTGTCTTTTTTTCCTTTAACAACCACTGTTCTAAAATTGGATCTTGACCCTCTAATAATTGTTTTCCATAGAGATATTCCCATTCTTTTTCATACTGTTCTTTTCCACCAATGGCCTTGATTACAGTGTAATATTTTCCTTCTTCTAGGAGCATTTTTTCTTCCACAATTTTCCAATTCAAGTCATGGAGTTTTTGTCGAACTTTATAAATTTCAGACTGAGGCTGAACAACTAACTCTTCAATGGAAGGAAGAATGAAAGCCCCCTCTTGTAAAATTTTTGCCACGAGATCACCGCCCATTCCTGCAATAATAACCGTGTCTACTTCCCCTTCTCTCAGTTTTTCAAGGCCATTGGATAAACGTGTCTCTATTTTTTCTCCTAGATTGCGTTCCTTTATATTTTGTGTCGCTTTTGAAAGTGGCCCTTTTCGAACGTCCATAGCAATGGCACTTTTTGCAATTCCTCTTTCCACTAATGAAATAGGAACATAACCGTGATCGGTTCCAATATCTGCTATTTTATTTCCTTTTGTCACCATTAAAGCAACGGTTTCCATGCGTTTTGACAATGTGATCATGTATGATTCCTTCCTGATTCTATCTTTTAATCTAAATAATCTTTTAACTTTTTACTACGGCTTGGGTGACGAAGTTTTCGAATGGCTTTTGCCTCAATTTGACGAATTCTCTCTCTTGTCACATCAAACTCTTTTCCAACTTCTTCCAATGTACGGCTTCTGCCATCATCCAGTCCAAACCGTAATTTTAATACTTTTTGTTCTCGTTCATTTAATGTTAAAAGAACTTCTGATAACTGCTCCTTTAACATCACATAAGCAGCCGCTTCTGCAGGCACAGGAATGTTATCATCTTGAATAAAATCTCCTAAATGGCTGTCATCCTCTTCTCCTACGGGAGTTTCTAAAGAAACAGGCTCTTGAGAAATTTTTAACGCTTTTTGTACCTGCTCCACGTCCATATTTAACTCTTTTGCAAGCTCTTCTGGCAAAGGCTCTCTTCCTAATTTTTGTACCATCTCTCTTGATGTACGAACAATTCGATTAATGGTCTCAACCATATGAACAGGAATTCGAATCGTTCTCGCTTGATCCGCAATGGCTCTTGTAATAGCCTGACGAATCCACCAAGTAGCATATGTGCTAAATTTATATCCTTTTTGATACTCAAATTTATCCACCGCTTTAATAAGCCCCATATTTCCTTCTTGAATCAAATCAAGAAAATGCATTCCGCGTCCCACATATCGCTTCGCAATACTAACAACTAACCGTAAATTGGCTTCTGCTAGTCGTTTTTTTGCTTCTTCATCCCCATGTTCAATACGTTTGGCAAGTTCTATCTCCTCTTCTGAATTCAACAATGGGATTTTACCAATCTCTTTTAAATACATACGAACAGGATCATCGTAAGAGACACCATCTGGCACTGATAAATCCACTTTTTCTAATTCTTCCACTTCTTCTAACTGCTCTAACTCTTCTAGATTATCAGGCTCTTCTGAAAAATCTATCTCATCTTCTGATCGTTTTGTCTGAATCGCTATAATATCAACAGAATTTTTTTCCATAAAATCATAGACTTGTTCAATTCGTTCTGCTGTTAGCTCTTCTTTATCTTTAAAAAATTGAAGAATTTCTGCATAATCTAATACATTTTTCTTCTTTTTGGCAATTGCAAGTAATACTGTAAGCTGTTCTTCAAATGTTTTTAATTTCTCCATTGTTCAATCCCTTTCCTCTCTTTTAAGAGAAATGCAGTGATATGTGTAACTTCTGTAACTTTGCTTTGTCCTTGATTCGTTCTTGCCACATTCCAATATCATTGGAATGTTCTATGTCATAATTAATGCGATATTCTTTCACCCTTTTTACTACATCTGTCAGCGCTTTTTCGTTATCTTCTGGAGAAGGCGCCATTTTTAATGTTGTATTAAAAATCATTGCCACCCGATTGTGTTCTTCTAATTCCGTAAATTGATTTAAGATTTTAGCAGGTGTCACTTTCTTCTCCTCTTCATATTGAGAAAATAACATTTTGGCAACAGAATGATACGCTGGTTCTACAAAATCGTCTTCGCTAACCACTCCTTTTAATCGCTCAAAGAGTCTTGGTTCATTTACAAGCCAAGTGAGCAATAAACGTTGTGATTGACGATACCCATCATCTTTTTGATTTCCTTTTTTCTCTTCTTTTTCTTTTTGCCCTTGGACTTCATATACTTGTGCTTGCATGCCATAGCGATTTACTAATTCCTCTAAATCCCTTGCACTCATATGGTACATCCTTGCACAGGCTTCTAAATAATTTTGACGTTCTAACCGCTCCGAAATGGTGGCTAATTTCTTTGCTAATTCATGAGCAAATGCTGTCCAACTTTCTGGATCGTTTTCATTATACTGCTGTTTTAGTATGGAAACTTCGAACATAAAACTGCCTACCGCTTCTTTTAAACGTTTTTCTAACTCATCAGCTCCTAATGCCTTTATAAATTCATCGGGATCTTTATAAGGCTTTAGATTGAGTACACGAACGGATAATCCACTTTCTTTTAAAATTGGAATGGCTCTAAGCGCGGCTCTTGTTCCCGCTTCATCACTATCATAGGATAAAATAACTTCTTTAATATATCGCTTTAATAACATTCCATGCTGTGAGGTGAATGCCGTTCCAAGAGATGCCACCGTATTGGTAAATCCCGCTTGATGCATACTAATAACGTCCATATAGCCTTCACAGACAATAAAATATGGCTTTCTTGACGTTCTTGCAATATTTAATCCAAATAGATTTCGGCTCTTATCAAACACAGCCGTTTCTTTGGAATTTAAATATTTTGGATTCCCATCCCCCATGACACGTCCACCAAATCCAATCACTTTACTATTGACATCGAGAATTGGGAACATGACACGATTCCAAAACTTATCACTTCCACCGCGTTTTTCATCAATGGTGACTAATCCTGAATCTTTCAACTGCTGATCGGTATAACCTTTTTTCCTTAAATATTGATAAAGATCATCACTATAAATATCAGCGTACCCTAAACCAAATTTTTTAATCGTTTCTTCCCTAATTCCACGATTTGTCAAATATTCATATGCCGTTTTTCCACGTTCACTATGAAGAAGTAAATAAAAATAATTCGCCGCTTGTCGATTCATCTCTTTTAATACAGATTTATAATCTGCCATTTTTCTTTCCTCTTCTGAAAGTTCCACCTTTGGCAATTCTATTCCTGCTCTTTCCGCCAACATTTTTAATGCTTCTGGAAACGTATAATTTTCATACTCCATAATAAAGGTAAATACATTTCCACCTGCTCCACAGCCAAAACAATAATACATTTGCTTATCACGGCTTACAGAAAAGGAAGGTGATTTTTCATTATGAAATGGACAAAGTCCAAAGTGAGAAGCTCCTTTTTTCTTCAAACTAACATAATTAGAGATCACATCAACAATATCATTTCTTACGCGAACTTCTTCCACAATTTCTTCATTGTAATACAAATTTCTCACCTCAACTTTTCAAATTCAATATCATTTCTGATTTCATTCAAGAAATACTCCATGCCTTTGGCTCATAGATTTCTTGAAACTTTGCAAGTGCAAAATGATCGGTCATTCCAGCAATATAGTCACAAATAATCTGCTCTTCTTCTTCCCCATCTTCCTGCATTTTCTGATATTCTATCGGTAGTTCTTCAAAAAATTTTTTATAATGTTCAAACAGTGCAATCAATAAATCTTTACACTTTTGCTCTTCCCGTTTTACAACAGGATTTGTATACACATTTTGAAACATAAATTTACGCAATCCAAAGAGAGCCTTTTCTATTTCTTCCGACATACGAATATCGGCAGATCCATCACTTTGAATAATAATATCATGAATCATTCGATTTAATCGGCTTTTCTGATCATGCCCTAATATGTCGGTATATTCTTTTGGAATCGCTTCCTCTGTTAATACTTTTCCTCGGATAGCATCATCAATATCATGGTAAATATAGGCTATCTTATCGGACAATCGTACAATTCTTCCTTCTAATGTCTTTGCCTGTCCTGTTGTCTGATGATTTAAAATTCCATCTCTCACTTCAAAAGAAAGATTTAATCCCTGTCCCTTGTTTTCTAATTTTTCCACGATGCGAACACTTTGTTCATAATGTTTAAATCCACGGCTACACACTTCATTTAACGCATGTTCTCCTGCATGTCCAAATGGTGTATGTCCAAGATCATGTCCTAGTGCAATCGCTTCTGTCAAATCTTGGTTTAACCGCAAGGCTTTTGCAATGGTTCTAGCATTTTGAGATACCTCTAATGTATGCGTTAGTCTTGTGCGATAATGATCTCCTGTTGGAGCAAAAAATACTTGCGTCTTATCTTTTAATCTTCGAAATGCTTTACAGTGAAGAATTCGATCCCGATCTCTTTGATAAATCGGACGAATATCACAAGGTTCTTCTTCTTTTTCTCTTCCAATTGATGTTGCACTAAATGCTGCAAAAGGACTCAAATACTGTTGTTCAAATAACTCTTGTTTCTCTCGAATATTCATACTTTTCCTCCTTGCACCGATTTCCGACTTTAATTGCTCTATCTCATTTTTATTTTTTTGCATACGAACCATGACTCCGTAAAATTATAGATACTCATCCTCTCTCAATGCATCAAGCGCTTCTTGTAAGCCTTCATCTTCTACGATTTCACGACTGTCTTCCTCTTCACCTGTACTTCCTTCTGACATAACAGATAGCGCATCTAGGGACATCTTCATAATATCTTTCACTTCTTCTGTTGTCATAGAAAGTCTTTCTGCCAATTCTTCTGCTGTCGCCTCTCTACCAAGTTGATCTGCCATGGCTTTTGATACTTCACTTAATAAATTGGCGCGCTCTACCATGCGTTTTCCTGTTTTTTCTTCCTGTTCTTCAATTTGAAGCATTCCTTTCATTGTGCGGTGAAGGCAATCTTCTAAATGGACATGAAATTGTTCTACACCTGTTCCTTCAAACTGATTTAAAGCCATAATAAGTGCAATGTTTCCTTCTTGAATTAAATCTCCAAGTGGAATTCCTTTTCCAATATAGCTCCCTGCCACTTTAATTACTTGCTTTAAATTTCCTTCGACTAATCGGTTCTGAGCAACGGTATCTCCCATTTGATGTAATTCCAATAATCGCTCTTCTTCCTCTTTTAATAATTCTTCCATATCCGCTAATTCCTCCATATAAAAAGAAATAGCAGGTTCTTTTTCTCCCTCTTCTGCTTCTTCTATTGTCTCTTCTTCAAATTCCTCCTCCATAAAATCTAATTCTTCTTCCCACTCTCTTATCATTTCTATCTCAATCCTTTCTATACGCTATTATAATGATGAGAAACCTATTTTAATTTCTCACATTCAGGGATGGCGTTACCATGATAACGGTCTCTGCCTTCCATACAACAAAAAGCCTATTTATTCTATGATTTTCTAACACCTCGTCTCATTGGATAGACTTCCTCATAATATATAATACTATATTTTTTGTTTTTTTCCTCGCTTTTTTTCAAAATATTATAAAAATTTTATTTTTTCATATTATAGAAAACGTAGCCTCCTATTTTTCCCCATTGCGACCTGCGCATCGTTCGCACGTAGTACTTTTTTATTTCATAGGAAATGGCACTTTTACAAATGAATGGAACAAGGTATTTCCTATGAAATAAAAAAACGTTAAAGTCCTTCAGATATTCTGAATTCCGACTCTAACGCTTTTCTCATCATTTTTTCTGTTCTCTTTTTTCTAACGAACAACCGCCCCCACAAGAGCTACAGTTTCCACTACAAAATTGTCCATTTTTCATTCGTTTTATTTTCTTTCCTATGATGTAACCTGAATAAAGGGCAATGCATAAAATCAATAGTATTGTTATTACTTCACTCATAGAATTTCCTTCTTTCCACGATCCCTTATTTTAATTTTTTTATTCTATAGGATGACTCGCTTGCGAGGAATTTCCTATAGAATAAAAAATTATGCCAAAAAGAAAGAGCCTACTTGGAACACAAGAACGGCGCAAATCCACGCGATTACAAGCTGAAATAAAACGAAACCTATCGTCCACTTCCAAGAATTTGTCTCTCTTTTAATCGTAGCAACCGTTGCAAGACATGGCGTATATAAAAGGGTAAAAATCATAAGAGCATATGCATTTAGCGGTCCAAACCCCATGGCTCCCATCATAGAAACAACGCCTTCTGCTGTTCCTGGTGCTGTCAAAGAAGAAATACCAAATAACACAAGGAAACTAGATACGACTACTTCTTTTGCCGCTAAGCCAGAAATCAACATAACAGCAATCTGCCATAATCCAAGCCCTGCTGGTGCAAGAATTGGCACTAAAAATCGTCCAAATGTAGCCCCAAAGCTTTGTGACATATCACTTACCATTCCATGGCTTCCAAAGTTTAATACAATCCAAACAATGATGGAGGCAACAAAAATAGTCGTTCCTGCCTTTGATAAATAATCTTTCACTTTTTCTCCAACATAGATGGAAATCGTATTGAAATTTGGCATTTTATATTCTGGTAACTCAATTAAAAGAGGATTTTCTCTTCCTTTGTCCATTAATTTGCTATGAATAAAGGCAACTAAAATTCCTAAAACTAATCCAATTATGTACATGGAATAGGCAGTCAACATAGCATATTTCCCAAAAAATAATCCTGAAAAGGTTACATAGACAGGAAGTTTTGCGCTACAAGACATAAAAGGCGTTATGAGAATCGTTCTCTTTCTATCTTGTTGATCTTCTAGCACACGAGATGCCATAACCGCTGGCACACTGCATCCAAAACCTAATAACATTGGGATAAATGCCCTACCTGAAAGCCCAAGTTTCCCCATAATGCCATCCATTACATAGGCAACTCTTGACATATAACCACTATCTTCTAAAAATGCCAACGCAAGGAATAAAATAAAAATATTCGGTAAGAAACTTAAAATTCCACCAACACCTGCAATAATTCCATCCACAATCAGAGAACGAATCACATGTCCAACGCCCAAATATTCTAATCCACTCATGACACCATTAGAAAACAAAGCGATAGCACCTTCTAAATACCCTTTTAAAAAGTCTCCAATGGTAAATGTTAAGAAGAAAACAAGGGCCATAATCCCAAGAAAAATGGGAACACCCAAAATAGAATGTGTTAAGTAAGAATCAATTTTATCCGTTAACGCTTCCTTCTTTTCTTTATTGACGAGCACTTCTTCCATAATCTCTTCAATATAAGCATATTTTTGGCGCACAATATCATTTTCATAATTTCGATCAATAATATGCGCTACATATTCTCCATACTGTTTTACAATTTCTTCATCGTTTTCTAACAGTTTAATGGCATACCAACGTTTTGGAGACAGACCTGGAACTTTTTGTTCCAAAACTTCCATAATTTCGTTAATTTTATCTTCTACTTCACGGGAATAATGAAACGGTTTTTCATCGATCCCTTCTTCTTTATGATGGGCAACGGCATGCATTAAAATATCAAGTCCAGTTCTCTTTCTAGCAGAGACTGGAATAACAGGGATTCCTAGCATCTCTGGCAATCGATGAAGGTCGATTTCCATCCCTCTTTCCTCAACAATATCCATCATATTAAGCGCTAATACAACAGGCTTTTCTAATTCAATAGTGGATAGTGTTAAATAAAGATTTCGCTCAAGAGCGGAAGCATCTGCCACATCAATAATCACATCCACATCATCTTCTAATAAATATTCTCTTGTTAGTTTTTCTTCCATTGTATAAGAAGTTAAACTATAAATCCCAGGAAGATCGACTAATTTAAAAGTGTTATCATGATACTTCATCGCACCTTCTTTTTTTTCAACCGTCACTCCTGGCCAGTTAGCTACTTTTAACTTTGCTCCCGTATAAGCATTAAATAGGGTTGTTTTTCCACAGTTGGGATTTCCAACAAAACCTACATGAAATCGCTCATTCATTGTTCTTCTCCTTCCTGAATCTCAATGTTTTTTGCAATTCCCTTTCCCACTGCATATCGAGTCCCTCTCATTTTATAAATTAATGTTCCGTTCTTTTTACGGTTTAAAACAATAATTTTCGTTCCTGGAATCATACCAAGGGCTTCTAATCGCCTTCTCGTTCCTCCATCCATTAAAATACGAGAAATTTCATATTCTTTCTGAATCCCTGCTTGTTCTAACGTCATTTCCTTGCTCCTGTTTCCGTCTCAATTTTTTGAATTTATTGAGAATTATTATCAATTATAACACAAGGATTAGTATACGCTAACTGGTTAAATTTGTCAAGTTCTACAAAGGATACTTGCCTATTCTCTTTCTTTTTCTTCTATTGTTGCAAGCACTTGTTTTAACACTTTTAATACCCCGTGGTTTCGGTTAGAATCGGTAATATAATTTGCCTTTTCTTTTACCTCTTCTCTTGCATTTTCCACTGCAAAACTATAAGTTGCCTCACCAAGCATTTCCAAATCGTTTATATTATCTCCAAACACCATTGTTTCTTCTTTTGTAATACCATATTGTTTTTGCAATTTACGAAGTGCCGTTCCTTTGTTCACTCCTGGCATAACACAATCGATCCATTCATTTCCTGCACTGGCTACATGCAGTCTATTTTCCCACTTTGGAAGGAAGGTTGGCGTAGCAATCTTTGTGGCATCTGTCTTATGATAAATGGATACTTTTACAATTTCTTCTTCAATCTCTAATAAGTCCTCTACTTGTTGGACATTAAAATGATAATCTTCCACAATCCATTTTAAAAACGCTTTATCTTTTGTTTCCACATAACATTGTTTTACTCCATTAATCATCACTTCACATTCTTTTAGTGATCGAATATCTGCAATCAATTCCCTTACTACTTCTATCGGTATTGGATGAGATTCTAATTCTTCCCCCCGAAAAGAAACATAAGAACCACCTTCTGCAATCATAATAATATCATTGACAATCGGTTTCATAATATTTTCAATGCTGCTTTCCGCTCGTCCACTGGCTACAACAAAAATAATCCCTTTTTCTAATAAAGAATGGATTACAGGAAAGTATTCTGGATTCAAACTCCCACTTCCGTCCACTACTAATGTTCCATCTACATCTGTTGCAATTAATTTAATCATTTTTTCCTCTTTCTTCTCTTGTATTTGTCTAATTCCTAACAACGATGAAAGGCTCTCTTTATAAGCAATTTTGCTTCCTTTCTGCCTTTCATAGAAAAATAGAAAAAGGTCGTCATTCTTTCCAAGTAACAGGAAACAACAATGACAACCTTTTCTCTCTTCGTTTTCTTTTATAAAATTTTATAAAAATTCGGCTATTTTTTTCGCTCTTGATGGATGACGAAGTTTTAAAAGCGCTTTTGCTTCAATCTGTCTTACACGCTCTCTTGTAACATTTAAAAGTTGTCCTACTTCTTCTAAAGTGCGGGCGTGTCCATCATCAAATCCAAAACGTAAAGAAAGGACATACCGCTCTCTATCCGATAAATCTTCCATAATCACTTCTAAATTCTGACGAAGCATTACAGATTCAATATTCGCTTCTGGAGTTACCGTCGTCTCATCTGCGATAAAATCTCCAACACTAGAATCCGCCTCATCACCAACTGGAGTCTCTAACGATGTTGGTGTTTTTGCATAGGCTTGTATCTCTTCTAATTTCTCCATCGTAATTCCAAGTTCTTTGGCCAATTGTTCTTCTGTTGGTTCACATCCGTTTTCCACAGTTAATTTTCTCTGTGCCTTCGTAACCTTATTCATCATTTCTACCATATGCACTGGAATACGAATGGTACGACTTTGATCAGCCAACGCTCTTGTCACCGCTTGACGGATCCACCAAGTAGCATATGTGCTTAATTTATATCCTTTTGAATAATCGAATTTCTCGACTCCTTTCATAAGACCTAAATTGCCTTCTTGAATTAAATCAAGAAACCCCATACCTCTTCCAACATACTTCTTTGCGATGCTGACTACAAGACGAAGATTAGCTTCAATCAGACGTTGTTTTGCAATTTCATCTCCATTTGCTTTTCTCTTTGCAAGCTCTATTTCCTCTTCGCTTGACAACAGTGGAATAATCCCAATCTCTTTTAAATATAACTTAACCGGATCGTCAATGCTGACTCCCGCTAAATTATTCAGATCTTCAATATTAATATCCTCAATGGGAAAATCTTCATCTTCTAAGAAAAGTAAATCTTCTTTATCATCAAGTTCTTCAAAGTTTTCATCAAATTCTACTTGTGATTCTTTTCCTTGAATAACTTTGATATTTTTCTCTTCTAAATACTGATAAATATACTCCACCTGATTAATACTTAAATCAATGCCTTTAAAATAGTCATTAATCGCGGAAACTTCCAGCTTTTTCTTCTGGGTACCAGCGAAATCTACGAGTTTCTGTAGTTGCTCCATAAACTTCTTCTGATCCATTTTATTGTTCTTTTCTTTGATTGTATGACCCATAAACATTTTTTCTCCTTTTCGCAGGTATGCGAAAGAGAGACTGCAAAAAATACAGTCTCTTTTAGCATTATTTGTCTATTGTAACATTTTGACGAAAAAATGGCAACGATTAATTTTCCAAAATATATGGCTGTAAAGATGGAACATAGCCATCATTTCCTAATATATATACAGTATATAACGTATTTGCCTTCATATCAATGGAAAACTCTAGCAACGCATTCCATGTGCCACCGAGCTGATAGGTAAGATCATTAATAGTGGAAATGTCAGACACAATCGGCATTGGGCGATTTGGGGAATTGACTACCTTAAAATTATATTTCCCCTCATTGGCTCTTTTATACGATGTCACCTCTTTAAAACGAACATCGGAAAAGACAACTCGACCATCCTCAAGCACGAGTTCTAATGGCCCACTATTATAGGATAAATTTACCATACGAAGACAGGCTAAATTTCTTCCTCCACCAAAACATGGTAAATCTGTAATCATTTGAATCCCAAGTCCATTTGCACTATTGACTAATGCCAGTGTAACGCGGATTCCTGCCACAAATGGAAGAACTTGTCGATAAATGATATGTCTTGGATACGTAGAAGAAGATACTGTAACTACCCGAAAACCTTCTCTTACTCTTTGATACCGAGTGGAAGAACCAAAGGGGAGTCCACTTGTCAACATATTTTCTCCAATCGTCACGGATACAGAACCGTAATTTGCTGCAGCATTTAAAATTCTTACACCTGCTACGCCACCTTCTGTCCCTTGATCTTCTGGCATTTCTGGCTGACCAACAATTGGCGGCAATGGAATTTGTGGAGTTCCTCCTATATTTTCATTATTATTATCGCCAGGAAGAGATGGCGTTGGAAATCCCATCGGTCCTTCTCCTGGAGCAACATTCCCTAATGAGTTGTTCCTTCTTTGCATTCCATTTCTCATAAATCCTTGTTGCTCTTCTCTTGTTTCCATTTGTGGCATTCCCACTTGTGGATTCCCCATTTGTGAGTTTCCCATTTGTGGATTTCCCACCTGTGGCATTCCCATCTGTGGGTTTTCTACTTCTTCTGGCTCTTCTTCCATAGCATAATAATAAAGTCCATTTGCATTTCTCGTATAATCGTCCATGGATATCTCCCTTTCTGCTCTTACTTTTCTAGTTATTATCCTATGCTCATAAGAGAAAAAAGGTTCTCAATTTATAAATATTTTTCAATAATTTTTGTAGCATCCTCGATACAGCCATCACAGCTTCTAAGAACTTTTTTCGTTTCTACTCCTTTTAAATCTTTACAAAGAATCGATTGATTTTTTTCCATAAATTCTTTTGTTATTAATTTTGAAAGGGCGTAAGTATCTTTTTTGGAATCTGGATGTTCTAAGTGAGCGGTACTATTTTTTAATCCATTTAAGAGAACTGCGGCAGAAACTGCACCACAAACACCGTCCATTCCACCCATTCCAAGTCCAAATCCTTCTGACAATTTAAACATAGTCTCTTCATCGATTCCAACTTCTTCACAAAAAGCACAGGCTACTGCTTGTGCACAGTTGTATCCTTTTTCATGATTTTTTCGTACTTTTTCTAAACGATTTTCCATTTTTAACTCCTCTTATTTTTCTGATATAAACCAATAACATCTATTATTCTATCAGCTTCTATCACTCATTTTAGCTTTTTCGTGTTTTCTTACTTTATTCTAGCATAATTTTCTCTTTCTGACTATCCATGCTTTTTCCCTCCTTAGTAATCTTTCTTTTCCTTCTTCTTTTTCTCACTCCTACTAAAAGCTCTTCTTTGTGATAACACCTTTTATTTTTCCCTAAATTTTAATACAGAAAAAGCAATCAATCATGTAGACTAACTGCTTTTCTGATACTAGATACGAAATTTACAAATGAGATCTTATTTCTCCTTTTTACTCATAAAAGAACAACTAACCGCCACAAATAATCCCATTACAATCCAAGGAATTGCCGCTGCCATAAAATCACCAATCACTTTTCTTCCTCCTTCAAATTCCGATTGCTAAAAATATTATACCATTATCTAATATTATTAACAACAAACATGGAAATGATGAGAAACTCATTGCCTTTGTGTAAACAAAAAAGAAGCTCTAGAATGTTTCTAGAACCTCTTTTTTATACTATTTATATAATAATTACTATGGCCATTATTTATCTTTTAACGCCGCTTGTGCCGCTGCAAGGCGTGCAATTGGTACACGGAATGGAGAACAAGATACATAGTTTAATCCAACTCTATGGCAGAACTCGATAGAAGATGGATCACCACCATGTTCTCCACAGATTCCTAATTTTAAATCAGGTTTTACCAAACGACCTTTTTGGGCTGCCATTTGAACAAGCTGTCCCACTCCATTTTGATCAAGTCTTGCAAATGGATCGGATTCATAAATTTTATTTTTATAATAAGCATCTAAGAATTTACCAGCATCATCACGAGAGAACCCAAATGTCATTTGTGTCAAATCGTTTGTACCAAAGGAGAAAAAGTCTGCTTCTTCTGCAATTTCATTGGCAAGAAGAGCTGCTCTTGGAATTTCGATCATCGTACCAACTTTATATTGCATATCAGATCCTTTTTCCTTTTTCACTTGCTCTGCTGTTGCTACAACAACATCTTTCACATATTTTAATTCTTTCTTCTCTCCTACTAATGGAATCATAATTTCTGGAACAATATCAAATCCTCTTTCTTCTTTCACTTCAATGGCTGCTTCCATTACCGCTCTTGTTTGCATTTTTGCAATTTCTGGATAAGTGACAGCAAGACGGCATCCACGATGTCCCATCATAGGGTTAAATTCATGAAGTGCATCACAAGTAGCTTTTACTTCCTCTACAGAAAGTCCCATATCTTCTGCCAATTCTTTAATATCTTCTTCTTCTGTTGGAACAAATTCATGAAGAGGTGGATCGAGATAACGTACTGTCATTGGTCTGCCTTCTAGCACTTCATACATTCCTTTAAAATCGGCTTTTTGGAATGGTAATAATTCCATTAATGCTCTTTCTCTTGC
>DVIZ01000034.1 GCA_018710905.1 Candidatus Scybalomonas excrementigallinarum
TTTAAACTTTATTAAAATAATTTATTTTTATCGAAATACACTTTTATACGCCTTTCTTTTATATTATGATGATTGAATTTTTAACTGTAATTGCTATCGTTTTATTAACCGGTGATGGATAACAACTGAAAAAGGACTCCTGAATATATTCAAGAATCCTTTTTAATCTTATTTTTTTATTAATAATGATAATTGAGAGAAAATTCAAGAAAGATTTGATACGGTAAATGTTACTTCTAATACGTTTTCTTCTTTGTATTGAGATTCTTCAAAAGAGAAAGAATCTTTTTTCTGCAATCCTGTAATCATAGGTTCTGCTTCACTCCACTGATTGATCAATTCCATTGTGAATTTGCCTTGTTCTTTTTGAATGGCCGAAGTTTTATTTTCTTTTACTTTGTACTCATTTCCATTGAATACCACTTTGTCAATCACAACATCGGCTGTTTTAAATGGAGATGTTGTCTCTTTTCCTTGTTCCACATAACAATCCCTTAATGAAATGGTTGTAATATTGGAGAGCATTTCTTTGTTACCTCTTAATTTTAATGTATAAGTGCCACCTTTTTTCGTAATTCGAGCGACGTTATCGCTTTGAACGGTGTACCAATAATAGCTATCAGAGGCATAAAGGCGGACGGACATCATCTCTGTATTTTTCTTTACTTTGCGTCCAGATCCTTCCATAATTCCATCAATAATGGCTGGCTGTGTGATTTTTTTTGTTGTTCGATCAAAAAGTCCAAAACCATGGACACCATTATATCCATTATCCCAATACATTGGAATACATCCCGTTTCTTTGCTCACTTCACAAAGTTTTCTTGCAAAATAAGCGCGATAAAATTCACTTTGTGGATCGTATGTACTCTTATCAATGGAACCATACTCTCCTATAAAGACAGGATACCCCTTGTCAATAAAGGCTTCTTTTAACCGAGCAAACTGCCGTTCCATATACTCTTCTCCACAAGAAGGGCCTGTTTTTGAAGCATCCGTAGCCTCATTTCCCCATTGGGTAATCACTCCGTTTTCTCCACCACAAAAATCCCATGGCTCATAATAATGCACGGAGATCATAATTCTTTGTTCTTTTTTACTGATAGATTTTGCACGATACTTGTCTGTTGGAAGCTTGAACCCATAATCTCCAACGGTGTATTCAATATTTGTATTCCATCCTGTAATAATCAGCCATCTCTTTGTATTATTTCCGCCTGTTTTACGCACGGTATCCACAAAGATCTGATTATACTTATTGATATTTTCATAATATTCTTTGTTTGGTGTGGAATAATTTCCATCGAACTCTTCATTCATAGCCTCAAACAATAAATGTTCATCATAATCTTTAAATCTTGTTGCAATCTGTTGCCACACTTTTTTATATTTTTTTCGAATCGTAGCTTGATCCTCTCCATTACAAAGAAGCCATCCACCATCGATTGTATTATATCCGTCCCCATGAATATTAATAACTGCATAAAGATCATTTTTCATACAATAGTCAACAACTTCTTGTACACGATCTAACCATTTGCTATCGATTTTATACTGATTGTTATCATCGATTTTCGTAAAATAGGAAACTGGAATTCGAATCGAACGAAATCCTGCTTTCTTTACACTTTTAATAAGACTTTCTGTAATTTTTGGATTCCCCCAGTTTGTCTCTTCTGGCACTCCATCAATGACACTTTCTAATTGATTTCCTAAATTCCACCCTGGCCCCATTGCCTGTACAATCTGTTTCTGATTTTGATCTTGAAATGTTTGTTCTGTCTTTTTACTAGCTTGTACGGAACTTGGAGATACAACAAGCGCGGAACAAACAAGTACCATCGATGCTAAAATCGATATGATTCTTCTTCTCATAGACTCCTCCTAAATACAAAATATTGTTTTTACTCTAAACTTTAATCTTCTATCCTCCTTTATTCTGAATACTATGATCTTATCATTGATTGTTCTAAAAAAATACCTCTTTTTTTATTCATTCTTTACATTATTTTTTTTATATTTTCTCCCAGAACAAAGTGTGCATTGCGCACTCTTAGCGACTTTAAGTTACTTCTAGCAATGCACACTTTGCCGCGCGCGAGCAGTTTGCGAAGCAAAACTATCGTCTTTGCGAGCTGCGCATCGTTCGCACGTAGTGCTTTTTTATTTCATAGGAAATGGCACTTTTACAAATTAATGTAACAATATATTTCCTATGAAACAAAAAAAGACTATTGCGTTTTTTATCTACAATAGCCTTTTTTCTCTTACCCATTTTTAATTTTTCTCTGGAAACAGTAACGTTACTGTTGTTCCAACCCCAATAATACTATCTAATTTCAAGCTAGCGCCTAAATAAGCTGCTCCATGCTTTACGATAGAAAGCCCAAGCCCTGTACCACCAATTTCTTTTGAATGGCTTTTATCTACACGATAAAATCGTTCAAAAATTCGACTTTGACTAGAAACTGGAATGCCGATTCCTGTATCGGTAACCGAAAGAGCCAATCCTTCTGTCCTTTTCTCAATGGAAATCTTTACACTTCCTTTTTCTTTATTGTACTTAATGGCATTGTCACATAAATTATATAAAATTTCTTCTAACACAGGTCTAACGGTTGTTAATCGCTCATTTTCTCCCGATACTTCAATTAAAACATCTTTTTTATGTGCCATGGCCTGCAGTCTTAGTGCCACTTCATTTGCCAATGCCTTTACACTAACTTCTTCTTTTTCATAAGGCATCATTCCTTCATCTAATTGGGATAACTTAATAATATCATTGACGAGGGAAATAAGCCTTTGAGATTCTCTAAAAATATTTCCTGCAAACTTTGGTACATCTTCTGGTTTCACAATACCATTTTGCATAATCTCTGCAAATCCTGAAATAGAGGTAAGCGGTGTTTTTAGCTCATGAGAAACATTGGCAGTGAACTCTTTTCGTAATCGCTCTCCTTGCATTCTCTCTGTAATATCCATAAAGACTAAGACAGCACCTGCCACTTCACGGTTTTTTCCTTGAAACACAGGATTTGCAATTAATTGATATTGACTCTCATCCAATTCAATTTCACTTTCTTGATGCCGACCTTCTAATACCTGTTCAATAATCTTTTGAAATTTTTCTGTTCGATTTAAAGTGAGAACACTTTGATGTTTTCCTAAAGATTCGATTTCAAATAATCTCTTTGTACTAGAATTACAAGATAAAATTTCCATCTTAGAATCGATGACTAAAAATCCTTCTTCCATATTTTCGGTAATCATCTCAAATTCTTCTTGTTTATTTTTCGCATCTTCTAACTGCTCTTTAATCATTCTCTTTTGCCGATGTATCTTTGTTAACAATGGAGCAATTTCATCATATGCTTCATTATTTTCTGGATGATCTAAATCCAAATTATTCATTGGCTCTGTAATCTTTTTTGCCACTTTTCTTGCTAAAAATGCAGCTAATAAGAACATCAATGCTAAAATATAAAGAACTGGATGAATTAATCCTAATAATAACGTTAATACAGTATCTTGTACTTGTGCCACACGAAGAATTTTCCCATCGGATAGACGCACAGCATAATACATTGTTTTATCAGAAAGTGTATCGGAATATCTCGTATCTTCTCCATAGCCATTTTCTATTGCCAATTGCACTTCTGGACGCTTTACATGATTTTCCATCGTTGAAATTTCTACTTTGGAATCATAGAGCACTGTTCCATCTTTTTCAATGAGAGTTATTCGATTGTCCTCTTCTGGTAATTGTTCTAAATAAGTAATTCCACCACTCTCCACTGCTTGTGCTACGTAACCAGCTTCACTTTTTAATTCCGCTCTTAATTCATCCGTTAAATAACTGTACATAATCCCAAAAATTAACAAAAAACTAGCGGCGAGAATGGAACCTGCAACTAAAATAATGGAACGAAAAATTTTACTTGTCATCTATCCTTTCCTCCAATTTATATCCAACACCTCGAACCGTTTCAATATATTTTCCTGCATCCTTTAATTTTTGTCTCAGTGTTCGAATATGCACATCTACGGTGCGACTTTCTCCATCAAATTCATACCCCCAAATTCGATCGAGTATTTGTGCCCTCGTTAATACAATCCCTTTGTTTTCTAATAAAAAATGGAGAAGATCAAATTCTTTTAATGTTAAAACAATTTCATCTTCTCCAACTTTCACGATATGCTTTTGCGAATCGACGGATAATATTCCAAGTTTTAACACTTTATTCTCTTCTACGACTTCATCATTTCTTCTTAAATGCGCCCGAATTCTTGATAACAGTTCCATCATACGAAATGGCTTTGGAACATAATCGTCCGCTCCACTATCAAGCCCTAACACCGTATCAAATTCACTGCCTTTTGCCGTTAACATAATGACAGGAATCTTTTTCCAAAGTGACTTAGATCGGATTTTCTTTAAAATAGAAATTCCATCTTCCTCAGGCAACATAATATCAAGTAAAATCAAAGTTGGAATTCTTTCTTCCATCGCTTTCCAAAACTCAGAAGGTTTTGCAAAGCCCTCCGCCTCAATGCCTTGACTATTTAATGTATAAATAATTAACTCGCGAATACTATCATCATCATCTACAAAATATATCATCTTTAATTCCTCACTTACTTCTTACGCTCTCCTGTAATGGAATATTCCACCCATTCAGCTATATTAACTGCGTGATCTCCAATGCGTTCAAAATATTTTGCCGCCATTAAAAGATTTAAAGACTCTTTTGCATCAATTTGCTTATCGTAAATTAAATCCATTAATTCTGTTTTTACTTTTTCAAAAAGAGAATCGACCTCATCATCGCTCTTTATCACTTTTTTTGCTAAAGCAAGATCATTTTTTACAAAGGCATCAACACTGCCTGTTACCATCTTAACTGTAGCTTTTGCCATATCATCGATATGAATCATACTTTGTGAATAATGTCCAAGTCCCTTGCTTGTTAAATCAGCAATATCCGCCGCCTGATCTCCAATACGTTCCATATCAGAAATCATTTTTAATGCGGAAGAGATATTTCTTAAATCCCTTGCCACTGGTTGCTGTTGTAATAACAATCTCATACAAAGAGTTTCGATCTCATATTCTTTGGAATCGATTTCTTCTTCTAAATTGGAAACTTTCCCTCTTAAATCAGCAATGGTTTCTTGCATAACCTCTTCATCTTCTTCGTTTTGTTCTTTTGAACATTCTAAAAGCACTTGTACGGAAAGAGCAATTGCCTCTTCACAAAGGCTTCCCATCTTAATGAGTTCTACGTGAAGTTCTTCCATCTGTTCATCAAATCTCGTTCTCATATCAACCAAACCTTCCTGTAATATAGTCTTCTGTTCTCTTATCCTTTGGCATGGAGAAGAGCTCTTCTGTTTCCCCATATTCTACCATTTCTCCTAAAAGGAAGAAGGCAGTTTTATCTGAAATTCTCGCCGCTTGTTGCATATTATGAGTTACCATAATAATCGTATAATCTTTCTTTAACTCCATAGCCAATTCTTCGATTTTATTTGTAGAAATTGGATCTAGGGCTGATGTTGGTTCGTCCATTAATAATACTTCTGGTGATACGGCTAATGCTCTTGCAATACAAAGTCTTTGCTGTTGTCCCCCAGACATTCCTAATGCACTTTTCTTTAAACGATCTTTTACTTCATCCCAAATGGCTGCCGCACGGAGAGAACGCTCTACAATTTCATCTAACTCTACTTTTGAGCGGATCCCTTGTAATCTTGGTCCATAGGCCACATTATCATAAATACTTTTTGGGAATGGATTTGGTTGTTGGAATACCATTCCGACTTTTTGACGAAGAGTAATGGCATCCATATCTTTAAAGATATCTTGTCCATCTAATAGAATCTGTCCGTTGATTTTTACTCCTTCTTCTAAGTCATTCATTCGATTTAATGTTTTTAAAAATGTGGATTTTCCGCATCCAGATGGTCCAATAAAAGCGGTAATTTCATTTTTATCAATACTCATATTTATGTTTTTTAAGGCTTTAAACTGACCATAATAAAGTTCTAGACCTTTTACATCAAATTTTTTATCTGCCATTTTGATTCAATCTCCATTTATTATTTTTATTATACACACAATAGTAACCAATCGACAAGACTTATCTATCTTTATTTTCCTGTCATATTTTTCTCGACTTTACGGCTTAACAATCTCGCTCCAATACTAAAGGCAAATACTAAAAGTAAAAGAACGGCTGCTGAGAAATTAGCAATCTGCTCTGCATTGGCTTCAATTGCCTCTGTACGGCTTGCCCAAATGTGAAGTGCTAATGTCTCCCCTGGACGGAATGGATTTAATGCGGATACCGGAGAAGTAATATGCCATGTACGGCTCCAGTTAATATCCGTGCTCATTCCTGCTGTATAAAGAAGTGCTGCTGCCTCACCAAATACACGTCCTGCTGCTAAAATAATTCCTGTCATAATTCTTGGTAAACAAGCTGGTAATAAAACTTTGCAAATTGTTTGCCAATGCGTTGCCCCCATACCAAAACTTCCTTGACGATATCCTTTTGGTAAAGAACGAAGGGCATCTTCTGTTGTTGTAGCGATTAATGGAAGATTTAAAATGGATACGGCTAACGCTCCTGACATTAAATTCCATCTTGCACCAACTAATACGATAAACATTAAATATCCAAACAAACCAACCACGATGGAAGGAAGAGAAGATAATGTTTCAATACAAATTCTTAAAAACTTTGTAAAACGTCCTTTTTTAGCATATTCTGCCATATAAACACCTGTGGCAATTCCTAAAGGTACGCTAATTAATAACGCTAATACGACAAGATAAATGGTGTTAAACAACTGATTTCCAATTCCATCTTTACTAAAAGAAAGAAGTTTTGGTGTAAAATCTTTAAATCCATTTCCGATGACATATGCTGCAAAGGCAATTAACAAAAGAAGAAAAAAGCCTGCAATTACATAAAAAATACCTGTCATCACTTTATCAACTATTTTGGCTCTTTTTGTAATATTCATAGTTTCATTCCTTTCCGCTATCCTCAGCTTTTCTGAGAAGATGCGATTACTTTTTTCTCTACATTTCCTACTTTTTCTTCTTTTGAAGCGCTCATAGCTTTTTTTGATTCGCTTCCTTTACGACTTGCAAGTTCTTTCTTTTCAGAGCGAGCAGAAATATAATGAATCGCAAAAATAAATCCTAAAGAAATTAAGAAGAGTAAAAGTGCCATTGTCCAAAGAGCCATATTATATTCTCCACCTTCCATAGCTCCACCCATATCAGAGGCAATGGAAGCTGTTAAGTTGTTTGTTGGAGATAAAATATTTTTTGGGAAAGCTCTCGTTTTACCAATTACCATAGCGACTGCTAACGCCTCACCAAAGGCTCTTGCAAGACCTAATACGATACCTGTTAAAATTCCTGTTTTTGCAGCTGGTAATACAACTTGATATGTCACTTGCCATCTTGTTGCTCCAAGACCATAAGCTGCTTTTCTATAATCTTTTGGTACACTTCGTAATGCATCAGCTGTTACGGTTGTAATTGTTGGGAATATCATAACCGCTAATACAATTCCTGCGGCTAAAACAGAATATCCATGAGTTAAGTTGAACAAATCACGAATGGCAGGTACTAATACTGTCATACCAACCCAACCATATACAACAGATGGAATTCCTACGAACAATTCAACGGTTGGCTGAAGGATTTTTGTTCCAAGCTTTGGTGCGATCTCGGTCATAAAAATAGCTGCTGCAAAACTAAATGGTGCTGCAATTGCAAGACCTAAAGCACATGTTACAATCGAACCGAAAATATAAATAGCTGCACCAACTTGTCCTCCACCTGCTGTACTATCGACTGGTGCCCAATCAGAGGAGAAGAAAAATTCCAACGGACTATGACCATAGACTGTAAATGTCCCAACTCCTTTATAGAGAAGGAAACCACCGATGGCTAACGTCAATACAATGACAAATCCTCCACATACTGTAATTAATCCTCGAAAGAAATGTTCTTTGAAAAATAAATTTTTTCTATCCATATCGTTTCCCTATCTTCCTTTTTATCTTTCTACTGTCATTTTTGCTGTTACACCATACCCTTGTTCTTCAATTCGAACTCCGTACTCATCGGATACAATATAGTCAAGATATGCTTTGATGACTCCCTTTGGTTCGCCTTTTGTATACATATACTCATATCCCCATACTGGATAGCTTCCATTATACGTATTTTCTAATGTAGGCTCTACACCATCAATTGCAAGGGCAGAAACTTTATTATTATGAACGATATAAGGCAACGCTACATAACCAATCGCTCCCTTATTATCAGCAACTGTTTGTAATAATGTCCCAGAATCATCGGTTTCTAATGCAGCACCGCTCATTTCTTCATTTCCATCTAATGCGTACTCACGAAATACTGCTCTTGTTCCTGATGTTTGTGGACGTGCGATTAAAAGAATTTCTAAATCTGGTCCACCAACTTCTTTCCAGTTTTTTATTTTTCCTGTAAAAATATCAATTAACTGCTGTTTTGTTAACCCATTTACTTCTTTTGCTAATTCAGGGTTTACAACGGTAGCAATTGTTGCAGTACAAACTTTGTGTGCTACAAGCTGGCTATAATATTTTTCCTCTAGCTTATCTTCTGCTGGAACATCCGAGTTTCCAATATCGACAGAACCATCTGCTACTTGTTTTAATCCCGTTCCAGAACCTCCAGCGTTTAATGTAACAGAAACATCTGGATTTGTTTCTTTAAATTTCTCTGCTGCATCCTTTGCTAATGGAAGAAGAGCAGAGGAACCAGAACCTGTAATAAATCCTGATACTCCAGTTGTTCCATTGCTAGAGCAACCTACGAAACTAAATGCCATGATTCCAACTAGGCACATTGCCATCAGTCTCTTTAATTTTCTCATATGCGTTCTCTCCTGTTGCCTATATTATATTTATAGGGAATTTTTTTCTTTTACCTATTATTTTTTACATTGTTAACTATAAAGATTGTATGTTAAATGTAAGATCAGATCTATGTTAAATCTATGTAAAATTCTTCCCATATCCGCTAAGAATTATTAATGTTGGGAAAGATACCAACAGTTTCCTATAGCACATGACAATAAGAAATTTGCGAAAAAAAGAGATAGTCTTTGTAAAACACTATCTCTTTTCCGCTTTTATATTTTCATTTAACAAATGTAAAATCTATGTTAAATGACTTGCTAAGTCATCAACCACCAGTTCAACTCAACATCATAAACTTAAGAGAAATTTCTAATTTAAGTCTTACTATTTTTTACATTTTAAAAAAATCTTTTAAAAATGCCCATAGTTATCCCTTTGCTTGATATGGGCATTTTTTAATTTCAAAAACTACTTTTTTGATTATTTTTATACTTATTGGAAAGATTCTTCTTTCGTTCATGACACGGCAATTTTCTAATTGGTAAAAGATAGGTTTCTATTTCTTGTTGTAAAATCAAAATTAATTTTTCTCTCTTCTTTCGATTTCTTTCTAGAAAAATCTCTATTATGGAATCTTTTAACAAGCCAATCGCCATATTTTCATTTGTATGCATTGGATATTTTCTACACTTTTTCACAATATTAAAGTTAGCACTACGCCGAATATCTTGTACCATGTTACAGACAAGTATTTGTGCATAAAAATCTTGATACACATAGATAGAAGATTTTCCTGTTACACTTTCTAGTTTTAATTTATTTTTCAATGTATGATATTTCTTTTCAATTTCCCATCTTTGGTAATAGAGTTCTTGTAACGCTTCTTTTGAAGTGGAATAAGAAAGTGATGTCATAAGTGTTAAATTTTTACCAGAAGGAAGTATTATATTTGAAATTCTTGTATGCGTTTCTTGCTTTTCTTTTATCCATGTGAAACGTTCAGGATGTCGTTTTTTTATCTTGACCAAGCGAGGATACGTATGCTTTAGAGTAACAAACTGATCGAGTGCCTCCATATCTTCTCGTTCTTTTTTATAATCATTGGAGGATAACCGAAATAAATATTGAATTCCCTCGGCTTCTAAATAATCAATAAATTCGATAGAAGGATATCCTCTGTCAAATAAAATTAAAATTGGTTGAACAAGATGCAAGTTTTTTAAATGTTTAATGTTTTTCTTTGCTAATTCCGTTTCGCTAATACAAATATGAGCAATTTCAATATTCAAATAAAATCCATTTAAAACATCGTAAATCCCACTTACTAAAGCACGTGTTTGTGTGTTTTCAAGATATTTATTTGAAGTCTCACCAAATAATTCTCTATTTTCTTTGGAATTAGGAATTTCCATTTTGCTTCCATCAATTGAGAGCAACAAAAATCCATTCCATAATTTAGGTTCTTTTGAGTGATAAAAATCATACAAATATTCCTGATTTAGATAAGAAAAAACACCTGGATTTAAACGTTTTCGTTGTTGAAGATACCCTTGTTTTGAGATTTTTATAGAAAGTTCCTTTTTCTCTTTAAAATATTTTCGTAGTTCCATATCGGTTGTAAGACCTTTTTTTGCAAGACAGCATAAGAGAATATCTTTTAGTGGCATTTTTCTCATACGTGAAAAAGTATTGCTATTATTTTGCCTTGCATATGGTAGTAGTTCATCACTGGATAACAATTGAATCAGTTTTTCAAATCTTTTCTCATAAGTTTTTTTGTTTAACACCTCTTTTTCTTAATTATAACATAGAAATATAGAGGTTATACTTTATATAATTTCTTAAGTTTATGATGTTG
>DVIZ01000035.1 GCA_018710905.1 Candidatus Scybalomonas excrementigallinarum
TCAATAAGTGCAAAGCGTCGCATTTTTTGATGCGTTTGTCAAGTACTTTTGGCAAAAAAAGTGGGGGATTTTAATAAAAAAGGAATTTGAAAGCCTTTGAATTAGGGGCTTAGAGATTCCGAGAGATTATAGAAAATAAAAGGAGGATACAAAGTGGCATATTTTCCAATGTTTATGGAATTGAAGGGGAAGAAATGTCTTGTAATTGGTGGAGGAAGCGTTGCCTATCGAAAAATAAAAACATTATTAGAATATGAGATAGAGATAATCGTCATTGCTTCTGATTTTCTAGCACAGATAAAAGAACTGGAACAGAAAAACAAAGAGAGGATCTCTTGCATCACAAAAGAAATATCTTCCATGGAGGAGTTAAAAGGCTATCATTTAAACAAAGAAGAAATATCATTTATTATATGTGCTACCAATAAAAAGGGTGTGAATCAGCGCATTGCGTGCTGGTGTAGAGAAAATCGAATTCCTGTCAATGTTGTGGATCAGAAAGAACTATGTACCTTTCTATTTCCTGCTGTTGTAAAGAAGGGAGATGTGTCCGTTGGAATTACCACATCGGGAGTGAGTCCAGTTGCTTCTTCTTATTTGAGAGAGTGTATCGAAGAAATCGTTGATGATAACTTTTTAGAATTTCTTGATGAGATCGGTGAGTATCGGATTTGGTTAAAAAATAATGTGGAGAGGGAAGAAGAAAGAAGAGAGAAACTGAGACAAAAAATGGAAGACTGGAAACAAAGGAGATAATCTCGTAGAATAAGAAAAGAAATAGAATAAATTTGTGTTTTTAAAAAATAGAAAATTTATGTTAAAATATTTTTTGATTCAAGACAAAAGGATTGATGTTTTGAGCGAATAAAAAGAAATGGAGATAACAATGAGAAATTATATAGATTCAGAAAAATTATTTACAAAATCAAAAGAAGTGATTCCAGGAGGGGTGAACAGTCCTGTTCGTGCCTTTTTAGCGGTGAATCGAAATCCAGTATTTATTGATCATGCAAAAGGAAGTCATATTTATGATGTGGATGGAAATGACTATATTGATTATGTATGTTCTTGGGGACCTGGAATCTTAGGACATGCCCATCCAGAAGTCATTGAGGCGGTGCAAAAAGCGGTACAAGATGGATTGACTTTTGGTGCTCCAACGAAAAAAGAATGGATATTAGCAGAAATGATTCATGAGGCGATGCCATCTATGGAATTAGTTCGTATGGTGAGCTCAGGAACAGAAGCGGTGATGAGTGCCATTCGTGTTGCTAGAGGTTATACAAAGAGAGATATGATCGTAAAATTTAAAGGATGTTATCATGGACATTCCGATGGACTTTTAGTAAAAGCAGGATCTGCCGCTCTTACAAGTGCTGTTCCAGATAGTGCAGGAGTACCAGCTTCTTATACAGAAAATACATTAGTGGCTCTTTATAATAATGAAGATTCTGTCCGTGAAATTTTTGAAAAATTTGGTGAAAAAATCGCTTGTATCATTGTAGAGCCAGTGGCTGCCAATATGGGAGTTGTGCCACCAAAAGAAGGATTTTTACAGTTTTTAAGAGAGATTACAAACCAATATGGCAGTCTGTTAATCTTTGATGAGGTCATTACAGGATTCCGTTTAGGATATGGCGGAGCACAAGAGTATTATCAAGTAACACCAGATCTTACGACTCTTGGAAAAATCGTTGGTGGCGGTATGCCAATGGCTGTTTATGGAGGAAAGCGTGAGATTATGGAATGTGTATCTCCTCTTGGAGAAGTTTATCAAGCGGGAACATTATCCGGAAATCCAGTGGCAACCGCTTCCGGAATTAAAACATTAGAGCTTTTAAGAGGAAATCAACATTTATACAAAGAAATTGAAGAAAAGGCAAAAAAACTTGCCAAAGCCTTTGAAGAAGCAGGAAAGAAAAAGGGACAGGCAGTAAGAGTCAATCAAGTTGGTTCTTTATTATGTTGTTATTTTACGGATCAAGTGGTGGATGATTATGATGGAGCAACATCTTCTAATCTTACTCAATATACAAAATATTTTGGAAATATGCTGGATCATGGTATTTATGTAGCTCCTTCTCAATTTGAGGCGATGTTTGTATCTGCCGCTCATACCGAGGAAGAGATTGAAGCGACATGCAATATTATTGAGAAATGGGCATAAGTGAAACAATAGTTGTCTTTTACTAAATTTAGATCAGTAGAATCGAGGAAATTTATGATACGTTTTATTGGAGCGGGTCCAGGGGATCCAGAATTATTGACTTTAAAAGGAAAGCGATACATTGATGAAGCAGATGTAATTGTATATGCAGGTTCGCTTGTAAATAAAGAAGTGTTAAAAGATGCGAAAAAAGATGCCAAGATCTATAATAGTGCCACTATGACATTAGAAGAAGTGATCGCCGTTATGGCGGAAGGAGAAAAGGCAGGTTTAAAAGTGGTGCGTGTGCATACAGGCGATCCAGCCATTTTTGGTGCGCATAGAGAGCAAATGGATCGGTTAGATGAGCTTGGTATCGAATACGAAGTGATTCCAGGGGTGAGTTCCTTTTTAGGAGTGGCAGCAGTTCTCAAAAAAGAATATACTCTTCCAAAAGTGTCACAGACGGTTATTTTAACGAGAATGGAAGGAAGAACTCCGATGCCAGAAGGGGAAAAATTAAAGGATTTAGCAAAACATCATGCGACAATGGTTATTTTTCTAAGTGTTGGCATGATCGAACAACTGGCGGAACAATTGATGGAAGAATATCGAGAAGATACGCCAGTAGCTGTTGTATATAAAGCTACATGGGAAGATCAAAAGATTGTAAAAGGTACGTTAAAGACTATCGCAAAACAAGTGAAAGAGGCTGGAATTAAAAAGACTGCACTGACAGTTGTTGGAGATTTTCTTGGAGATGATTATGAATTATCTTGTTTATATGATAAACATTTTACACATGAATTTCGGAAGGGTATCGAATCATGAGTATTCAATTATTAAGTGTTAGTCATAAAGCAGCTCCATTACAAATAAGGGAACTTTTTGCTTTTTCCAAAGAACAGCAGTTAGCGATTATGGAACAGTTGAGAATGGATGGTGTAATTCAGGAAGCAGTTGTACTCTCTACTTGTAATCGTACAGAGGTTTATGTATATAGTGAAGAGGAAAATGAGAGGATTGTCTATGATCGCATGCTGACTGTAGTATCTAACATGGCAAAGGAAAATCAAAAAGAAAATGAAAGCAAAGAAGAAGATTCTTTTGGAGGATATTACCGTTTGTACCATGGTGAAAAAGCGATCCATCATTTGTTTTCCGTAACAGCTGGGCTAGATTCTCTTGTCATAGGGGAAGATCAGATTCTTGGACAAGTAAAAAGAGCCCATGCGTTTGCAAGAGAGCAGAAGCAATGTGGAGTTTATCTCAATACTTTTTTTCGCTATGCGGTAACGGGTACAAAAAAAGTTAAGACACAGACGGATTTGTCCAAAACCTCTGTATCGACCGCTACTTTGGCAGTAAAAGTGTTACAAGAAGAATATCAAAGTCTTGTTGGAAAAAAGATTATGGTCATTGGGGCCACTGGGAAGATAGGTTCTATTGTATTAAAAAATTTACAATCGATAAATGGGATTAAACTTTATGTGACTATGAGAGGGATTTCAGCTGTTAAGAAGGTCGATGATAGCTATACTAATCGAAAAAATGGTTGTTGTTATGGGGACAGGTGTACTGGATATGAAATTATTCCGTATGAAGAGAGATATCATTATATAGAGGAAATGGACGGTATCATTAGTGCTACCGCCAGCCCTCATTATACGATTACCGCAAGCCATCTAAAACGGTATTGGAAGGGAAAGAAGATGGTATTTGTGGATTTAGCAGTACCAATGGATATTGAACATGAAGTAGGACAGTTAGCAGGGATTTCTTGTTATCATATGGATGATTTAAGTCGTTCCGCTAGAGCAAACAACGAGAGAAAAAAAGAAGAGGCAATCCATGCAAAACGAATTTTAAGAGACTATGAAGTTCAATTTAAAAAGTGGTTTTTATTTCAGCAGTCCTATGGGATGGTCGATGAAGTTACAAATTATTTAGAGAAAATGATAGAAAAAAAAGGAACGAAAAAAGTATTAAATCAATTTTTCTATCAAATGCGAGAAGCAAATGAACCAGAAATGTTTGCTAATTTTTTACAAGCTGTGAAACGATATCAGCAAGTAGAAATTGAAGAAAAAGAAGAAAAAGAAGAGTAAGAAAAATAAGGATAAGGAAAAGAAGGAAATAAGAAAGGAAAAAAGAATGAGCCATACATTATATATTGTTGGTTTTGGACCAGGAAATTATGAACATATGACACAAAAAGCAATTGATGTCATGAAACAAGTGGATGTGATTGTAGGATATACCACATATGTAGAGATCGTGAAAGAGTATTTTCCAAATCAGAATTATAAAACCACACCAATGAGAAAAGAAACGGAACGCTGTATCTTTGCAATTGAAGAAGTAGAAAAAGGAAATGATGTTGCCTTGATTAGCAGTGGAGATAGTGGAATTTATGGGATGGCAGGAATTGCATTACAATTAGTGCAGGAAAGAAAAAGCAATATTCAAGTGGAAGTAGTATCTGGAGTGACAGCGGCAAGTGTTGCAGCCTCTGTTCTTGGAGCACCATTAATGCATGATTTTGCGGTGATTAGTTTAAGTGATTTAATGACACCCCTTCCATTGATTATGAAGCGAGTGGAATGTGCGGCTATGGGAGATATGATCGTTTGTTTTTATAATCCAAGAAGTAAAAAGAGGAATGATTATATTATCGAAGCAGCAAAAAAAATGTTACTTCATCAAAAAGGAAGTATTCCTGTTGGCATTGTACGCCATGCAGGACGACCGGAAGAGGAGAGCTTTCTTACAACGTTAGAGGAATTAGCGAACTTTGATGCTTGGAAGGAAGAGCAAAAAAATAAAGTGGATATGTTCAGTATGGTAATTGTTGGAAATTCTACTACTTATGTGAAAGATGGAAAAATGATCACTCCAAGAGGATATAAGATTTCTTAAAATCCATAGTAACGAGAACTTTTCTTGTGTTATAGACTAACTATGTCAAGTAGTTAAATTAAATTGAAATACTGTAAAAAATATCGTACTTTGAAAATTGCATGACAAATAAAGCACCCTATGGCTGCTTAAAAGTAGAATCAATGAATACTGGATTTTATGCTACGTAAGCAGTATGTGTAATCTCTAAATGATAAAGAACTCGAAGTAGCTTTTTC
>DVIZ01000036.1 GCA_018710905.1 Candidatus Scybalomonas excrementigallinarum
TACATAGCAGAGTCTGCACATCGATATAGCTCTTCATAAGAATGAATAAAATTATCCACATAAGCGACACCAATACTAACCGATAGTTCTTGTTCTTGATAATAATCTTTCCATTCTTCCTTGCAAATAAAAAGAAATGACTTTAACTTCGCTTCTAATATATCTTCTTCTATCATACTTGGCATAAAGACAATAAATTCATCTCCACCAATTCTAGCTTTTATATCGAAAGTACGAAATTGACGTTTTAATAGAGTACAAAAGTCTCGTAATAACTTATCTCCTTCTGGATGGCCTTTTTCATCATTAATTTTTTTAAAATTATCCAGATCCATTAATAACATAACACCATCTTTATTTCCTTCATGGAACCAATCATCAATCAGTTCTTTTGCTTTATTTCTGTTATAAAGTCCTGTTAATACATCTCTTGAAGCTTTTTCTGTGGCTTCGTGCAATGCATTTGATAATTTCTTATGTTCTTTTAACTCTTCGGATATATCCCTAATAATTCCAAAGTATGTATTTCCAGAAACCATATTTTTTATTTTAATATGCTTTCCGCTTTTTGTTAGAAACACTTGCTCATCTACTTTATCCAAGTAGGAGGAAATACTATCTTCTGAAAATTTATTTCGAATCATTTCGTCACATACTTCTTTTCCTACTTCTAACATATTTGGTAAATTCTCAGAGTAAAATACCCGATGTAAGTCATCAAAATATTCATAGGTGGCAAATGTTTCTCCCATGGATGAAACAATTGTAGAAATTCTTTCCGAATAACTCTCATAGGAATTGACCCACTTATTTAATCCCTCTGCCATTCGATATAACTCCGTTTTTGGATTAGCCGAAAATTTAACTTTATTGTTTCCACTCAAAAAAGAATCGACACCTGATATCATATTTTCCACATCACTTAGCATGAAATAATCAATCAAATTATAAAGGCACCAAATGACCATCATAATTAAAAATAAAATAACGACACTTATCATAATTAAATATTGCGTGAAATCGCTATGAAGGCTTTTTAAATTCGAAATAGCTAGAATAAAATTTCCTTCATATTCTTTCACCACCATTAACATGGACTCACCATCAATATTTACTTTTCTAGGATTTTCTACAGAATCTTTTAAAAATGAAATTGTATTTTTATACTCTTTATTATAACTAATATCCCCTGTATAATTATCTGATACTCCAAGAACGTCTCCCGTTTCACCGTCAATAGCAAAAATTGTAATTGATTTTCCTATTGGCATTGACTGTATGGTAGAATAAATACTTACCTTTTGCTTATATTGATCTAAAACACTAGGCTTTATCCCTAATTGAAGCATTCCTTTTCCACCTTTTGATAATTTAACGCCAATATAAATCATCTCTTTTTTCTCATTGACGTTATAACCTTGCAAATCCAAATAATAATCCTCTTTATCCTCACTTTCAATGAGAGGTACAAATTTTTTCATTCTATTATTTTCATAAAAATTTAAATGAATGGATTCTTCTTTATTACTGTTTATAATTATCCCATTCTCATCTACAATATGGATTTCATCCACAGTAAATTTTTTTGCTAATTCCTGCAATTCTCCATTCGAAGGTGAATTATTCGTTGTCTTTTCAATTACATAAGATAAAGCTTTTGCTTTTTCAATATAATTTTGGGTAAAGTGATTCTTTGCTTCTTCTTCATTTTCTTTATCTGTCTCTAATGTGGAGATCACTCGACTCGCTACAGTATCTAAAGCTGTTATTTCGGAACGTTCCTTTCTAGAATTATTAAACGCATAAAATATTCCAATTAATATGACACTTGCGATCAACATAATTGAAATAATATATTTTATTATTAACTTTCTCATTTAATCTCTCCAATAACTTTCCTCATTATAATTTATTCTCCCTATATAAACTAATTATCGCTTAAATCCTAGTAACTTTGGAAATATGAAGTCCATACTCTTTCCCAATATTTACGATCTCTAAATATGAAATCAATCACTCTCCAATCAACTTTTATTCTACAAGCTACTCTTTTAAACCTATTTCCCTCTAATATAGTTTTCTTTTATAAAACATCAAATGATTTTCTTATAAAGTATCATTACTTTCTTTGATTTTTTACAAAAAACAGCTTATACTATCTTCTTATTCCCTATTGCTAAAACCTTTTACCGAAAATTACACTTTCTTTTTGGCCACTTCCTTTCTGCTATTTCTTCATATCATAATGAGAAATACACTTTGCAAGTTTTTCGCATTTCCTTAAAAATATATAATAAAACACAGACTTTTACTATAATTGCTATCATTATTTAAATTTCATTTGTTTAATTAGAAATTTTTAGCAATTATACAGTTCTATTATATCATATTTTTAAAAATTTTCATGTAAAGATCCAATAAAGATAATTCATTTTTTTCATAAAATGTGAAATCTTCTATCATAGGAACAAAGTGTGCGCCCAACACTCCTAGCGACTTTCGATAACTTCTAGCAACGTACACTTTGCCGCGCGGTCGCAGTTTACGAAGTAAAATTTTCCCCATTGCGACCTGCGCATCCTTCGCACGTAGTGCTTTTTTATTTCATAGGGAATGACACTTTTACAAATGAATGTAACAAGATATTTCCTATGAAATAAAAAACACCCTTAAAAAAGATGTTATGTTTTCTATCACTTCATATCAATCTTTTTCAAGGGTGTTAACTTCATTTCAATATTTTTTATAATAATCTAATCTTTTTATAACAAAACTTCTTAATTATAACAGTTCTTGCACATCAACATCCTGCCCATCTCTCCAGATGCGTTCAATATCATAGAAAAGACGGCTTTCTTCATCGAAAATATGAATAATAATATCACCATAATCTAGTAAAATCCAATTAGCTGTCTGATATCCTTCCACTTGTTTTGGATGATGGCCTGCTTTTGCAAGTTCATCCTCCACATTTTCTACAATGGCCTGCACTTGATTTTTATTGGCTCCACTTGCAATAATAAAGTAATCCGCAACTACACTTACATTTGCAATATCAATTACTTTTATATCTTTTCCTAATTTATCATCAATTGCTTTTACAGCAATGGATGCCATATCTCTTGCTTGACTCATCTCATTCTCCTTTTCTTATCTGTCTGGTTTTCGAATTTTTTTATAATATTCATATGTTTTTACAGTTATTTCATCAATTTCAGAATCCGTACTTGTTAAAAAAATAAGCGTATTTTCTAAAATTTCTAATAGACATTCATCAAGATCTTGGAACGCCATCATACGAAGCAGAGCCAGTTTCGGAGCTTTATTACGGTTTGGTTCAATATAATCTGCAACATAAATGATTTTCTCTAATGTAGTCATTTCCGGTTTCCCTGTTGTATGACTCGCAATTGCATCTAATACTGCTTGATCTTCCACTCCATATTTGTTCTTAGCATAATAAGCACCTAATTTTGCATGGAGAAGTTCTGGATTTTTGCGTTCAGAATCAGAAATTGGAATTTTCAGTTCCTCACACTTTTGGATTTTTTTCTCTCTTGACAAATATTTTGCACAATCATGTAAAAGCCCTGCAAGAGCTGCTTGTTCTAGATTGACGCCATAGCGCATAGCAAGTGCCGTTGCCGTATATTCCACACCCAATGTGTGTTCCATACGTTTTTCATGTAATTTTTCGCTTAATATTTCTCGAATTTTAACACGATCCATATGCTCACCTTATCTTTCCTTTTGTATTTCTAAACGATGAGAAACGCGCTGTGCGAGCTTTTCACGTAAATGTCTTAAACAACTGTTTTTTCATTCTTTTTCTTGGTATAATTGATGCTTTTCAATATATTCCCTTACTGCCTCTGGAATTAAATAACGAATGGAACGATGTTCCTTCACTCGATTTCGAATGTCATGGGAAGAAATCTCCATGTTTGGACTTTGTAGTAAGCGAATATCTCCTATTCCAAATTGTTCTAGCAAATAATGAATTTGACTATTTAAAGCACTAGAAGCAATATTATCTCTAGAGGCTGCTAAAATAACTGCCCTTTTTAATATTTCTTCTGGCTCTTTCCATTGGGCAAATTGGTACAGCGAATCCGCTCCCATAATAAAGTAAAACTCTGTCTTTGGATATCTTCGATTTAATTCTTTCAGAGTATCTACTGTATAGGTGTTTCCTTCCCGTTCAAATTCGATAAAAGAAAGTTCAAAATGAGGATTATTATCAATCGCACATTTTATCATGTCAATTCTCATTTCATCGGAAACCATTCCGCTTGTTCTCTTATGATAAGGATTCTTTGCAGGCATAATCAATACCTTATCTAATTCAAATTGTTCATAAGCAGTTTCTGCGAGCAATAAATGTCCTGTATGAATTGGATTAAACGTACCACCCATCAATCCAATTTTTTCTTTTTTTTCTGCCATATTTTAAACTTCCTTTTTATTCGTTATTTTTTATTTCTTTTTGGCTGGTGGAAGTTCAATCTTTTTTTTCTTTTTATTTTCTTTATAAAGAACAAACTTCTTACCAATCACCTGAACAACCTCAGCATGTGTTCGTTCCGCTACCACTTGTGCAATTTCGAATGGATCATCCGCACAGTTTTTTAATACGGATACTTTAATCAATTCTCTTGCATCAATTGCCTCACGAATTGCTTCAATGAGTTCTGGAGTTAAAGATGACTTTCCAACTTGAAAAATTGGATCCATTGTCATTGCAAGCCCCTTTAAATATGCTCTTTGTTTACTTGTCATAATAATTTATTACCTATTCCCTTTCTTAATATACGCACTTTTATTTTAATATAAAATTTATAAAGGTGTCTATCCCTTTTTCCATGTTTTATATTCTCTTTTTCTTTTTTGTTGTTAAAATGTTTTTTCTCTTTCCAAATTAACGATAATAATCAAACGCCAATCCATACATACGGACCGTATCCCCTTCTTGAATACCTAATGCTTCTAATTGGTCTAAAATTCCTGTTGTCTTTAAGAAGTTTTGGAAAAACTCAAATCCTTTTTCAGACTCTAAATTCGTGTAGCCAAGCATTCTCTCAATACGAGGGCCTTCTACTACATATTCATCTGCATCTGCATCATATTCTACAGTAAATGGCTCTTCACTAATATCCGGCATTTCAAATGTAAACTCTGGCTCAAATTCTACTGGCTCTGCAGGAACTTGTGATAATAATTCATTAATATGCCATAGCAATTCTTTTAATCCTTGTCCTGAAACAGCAGAAATTGGATATACCTCAATTCCTTCTTCCTTAAATTCATTACGAATTCTATCAATGGCTTCGTCTAATTGCTCTCCATATAATGCATCTATTTTATTAGCTGCAATTACTTGTGGGCGTTCTAATAAGGCCGGATTATATGCCTTTAATTCTGCATTGATCGCTTTAATATCCGCAACTGGATCTCTTCCTTCTACACCTGCTGCATCTACCATATGAACGATTACTTTTGTTCTTTCAATATGGCGTAAAAATTGAAGTCCAAGACCAATTCCTTCGGATGCTCCTTCAATAATTCCAGGAATATCCGCAATGACAAATCCTTGTCCACCATCTAAATCAACGACACCTAAATTCGGATTTAACGTTGTAAAGTGATAGTTGGCAATCTTTGGTTTTGCATTGGTTACTCTTGATAAAAATGTTGATTTACCAACATTTGGAAACCCTACTAAACCAACATCTGCAATTACTTTTAACTCTAAATCAACGGTAAGCTCCTGACTTCTTTGTCCAGGTTGTGCATACTTTGGAGCTTGCATCGTTGGTGTTACATAATGTTGATTTCCTTTTCCACCACGGCCACCTTTTAATAATACAACTGGCTCTTTTTTATTGGACATATCAAGAATCACTTTCCCTGATTCGGCATCTTTTACAACCGTTCCTGGTGGAACTTTTAAAATAATATCGGCTCCATTGGCTCCATGCATTTTTTTCTTAGAACCTTCTTGTCCATTTCCAGCACAATATTTTCTTACGTTACGGAAATCAGCAAGTGTGTTAAGTCCTTCGTCTACAACGAAAATAACATCTCCACCTTTTCCCCCATCTCCACCATCTGGGCCACCATTTGGAACATAAAGTTCTCGACGAAAACTAACATGTCCATCTCCGCCTTTTCCAGATTTAATAAAAATCCTAGCTCTATCTGCAAACATAGCGTCCTCCATTTCTGTTTTTCTAATCAAACTTAAAATTATTTTTATGATGTGAAACTATAGCGAATTAAGAAAATCAATAATAAAATATTTTCTTTTTCCCTTACTTTATCCTTTCCCTTAATAACGCTAAAATATTTTTATCTATCTCATTAGAGCAACTCCATAAAAACATTGGTTTTGATGCTCTTACATGACTCGTTGTCTTTACGAAAAAAAAGCGGCCCCAAACTTTACATTTGAAGCCGTCCTTGTTTACTCATTATGCTACTGGATATACAGAACACTGTTTTTTGTCTCTGCCTTTTCTTTCGAAGCGTACTACACCATCTACTAATGCAAATAATGTATCATCTCCACCACGTCCAACGTTGTTACCTGGATGGATTTTTGTTCCACGCTGTCTGTAAAGAATGTTACCAGCTTTTACAAACTGTCCGTCAGCTCTTTTCGCACCAAGTCTTTTGGATTCGGAATCTCTACCATTCTTTGTAGAACCAACTCCCTTTTTATGAGCGAAAAATTGAAGGTTCATTTTCATCATCTCGTTACACCTCCTCGAAGATTACTTGTATATAATCTGTTCCATACTCTTCTGCTGTGGCTTGGATTCCCAATACCATAGCGTCCATCAAAAGCTTTGTATCATGATCCATGCTACTGTTAAAAGTAAGATGAATCAATCCACGCTCTGGATCCTGTTCTAATACAAAGTCTGCATCAGTGAAAGCATCAAGAGCATTGACTGTGCTGATGGCTAAAATCGAAATAGATGCGCATACGATGTCGCTTCCATAATCGTCATACTCAGCATGTCCACAGATTTGGAATTCCTTATAGTCGTTTGAATCCCTTTTAATCGTTATCTTAATCATAGAACTACCTGTTCTTCGCTAAATTAAGCGTTGATTTTTTCAATCTTAACCTGTGTAAATGGTTGTCTATGACCTTGTTTTTTGTGATAACCAGTTTTTCTTTTATATTTGTATACGATTACTTTTTTACCTTTGCCTTCGCTCATAACAGTTGCTGTTACGTTAGCGTTAGCTAAAGCTTCACCGCATAAAACTTCTCCGTTATTCACAAAAACAACCTGGTCAAATGTAACAGTTGAGCCAGCTTCTGCGTTAAGTTTCTCAACTTTGATGATATCGCCTTCTGCTACTTTGTACTGTTTACCACCTGTTGCAATGATTGCGTACATAATGGGTTCCTCCTTAAACATTACTCGCCAGCTACGGTACTTTCGTTTTGAACCTCGCTGTGCGGCATACGTTAGTATAATATCATTCACAAGATGTTGTGTCAATAGGTTTTTCTATTTTTTTCATATTTTAACATCGAAATTTTCCCAAGAAAGAACGCACTCTTTCATTCTTTGATTGAAACATCTCTTCTGGAGTGGCGTCCTCCACAATGACACCTTGATCCATAAAAATCATACGATCCGAAATCTCTCTTGCAAACTCCATCTCATGGGTAACAATTACCATTGTCATATGATATTCCGTCAAAGACTTAATCACTTTCAACACTTCCCCTGTAAGCTCTGGATCAAGAGCCGACGTTGGTTCATCAAAAAACAACACTTTCGGTTTTAATGCCAGCGCTCTTGCAATGGACACTCGCTGTGATTGTCCCCCAGACAATTCACAAGGATAACTATTTTCCTTATCAGAAAGCCCTAATTTTTTTAACAATTCTCTAGCTTCTTCTATGGCTTGATCTTTTGGAATCTTACACACTTGCACCGGTGCTTCGATAATGTTTCTTAGCACACTAAAATGTGGAAAGAGATTAAAATTTTGAAAAACTAATCCGGTTTTCATTCGAATTTCTCTTAATGTATTTTTAGGTGCATAAACAGGATGACCATTTTCCATGGAAACCATTGTTTGACCATCGATTTTAATTTCTCCACTATCAATCGTCTCTAACTGATTCATACAGCGAAGCAATGTTGACTTTCCAGAACCAGAAGAACCAATGATAGAGATAATTTCTCCATCTTTTATTTCTAAAGAAATATCTTTTAATACTTCATTTTTTCCAAAACTTTTCTTTAAATTAGATACGGATACCATGCTCATCTTATTTTCCTCCTACTCATAATAGCTCAGTCGTTTTTCTAATACAAGGAATCCTTTTTCTACAATCCAGTTCATAATTAAATAAAAAACACCTGCTACTACAACTGGAGTCATACTTCCTCTTGTTGCCATTTGATTGGTCGAAAATAAATAAAGTTCGGCTACTCCAATAACATGAGCTAAAGAAGTGTCTTTTACTAATACCATAAATTCACTTCCTAACGGAGGAAGAATTCGCTTAATCACTTGTGGAAGGATAATTCGAAAAAATGTTTGTGTCTTTGTAAAACCAAGCATTTTTGCCGCCTCATACTGCCCTTTTGGAATTCCTTGGATTCCTCCACGATAAATCTCACAAAAATAAGCGGCATAGTTAATAGAAAAACCAACAACAACGGCTGTAAAACGGTCAAAACGAAATTCCGGATTGTACATTTGAATCCACTTTGGAATTTGATAGTAGATTAAGTACAATTGAAGAATCAACGGTGTTCCTCGCATTACCAAATTATAAAACTGAATAGGATAACGAATAATCGCTAATTTGGACATTCTCCCAAGAGCTAATATCATACCAAGTGGTAAGCCAAATAACAACGTTAAAAAAAATAATTTAATCGCTGTTATCGTTGGTTCTACCATATATGGCAAGAGACTGATAACACTTTCTACAATTTCTTTCATGCTAATAAACTTCCTTCCTTATTCCTCATTGGCAATGGTGGATACGTCTTTTCCAAACCATTTGTTATCAATCTCACTCATCGTTCCATCGGCTACCATGGCTTTTAACTGATTCTCTACTTCATCCTTTAATGCTTCTTCTCCTTTACGGAACCCAATCACATATTCTTCATCTGAGAGTGGCTCTTCTAAAATGCGATACTTTCCTTCATTTTGTGCTAGATAATAATTGGCCACGACTTCATCCATCAATACGGCATCACACCCCGTACCGAGATCCATCATCGCTTTTACATTATCCGCAATTAAAATCGTATCCGCTAAACTATCTTTAAATTCTTTGTTCTCTTCACTATCCAGTGCCGCAGCAGCGGTAGAACCTTTTTGTAACTCTACAACTTTACCAGCTAAGTCTTCCTTTGTTTCATAAGAAGAATCCGCCTTTACAACGAGAACTTGGTGATTTTCCATATAAGCATCGCTAACAGTCATACTCTTTTTACGCTCTTCATCTACCGTAAATCCATTCCAAATACAATCGATATTTTTTGTATCCAATTCCTGTTGTTTCGAATCCCAGTTAATCGGTTGAATTTTTAACTCAACACCCATTCTTTCGCAAACTTCTTTCGCTAAATCAATATCATATCCTACAATTTCATTTTTCTCATTTGTAAATCCCATCGGTGGAAAGGACGCATCGAGACCGAGAACAAACTCTCCTCTTTGTTGAACTAAAGAAAGTGAAGTATCCTCTCCCGTTTGATTATTTGTCGTTACTTGTTCACTTGTATTTCCTTTTTTTGCAGTTCCTCCACATCCTGCTAATGTTCCTATCATGGCAATTGCCATCACTGCTACTGCCATTTTATTTCTCCATCTTCTCATAATGAAACTCCTCCATATTATAACCTTTTCTTTTCCTTAATCATTTCATATGTTATGGTAGTGAATTATCACTCTACCTTACTAAACTTTTTGTATCTTATCATAGCTATCTAAAATTGTCAATATCTTTTTCCAATTCTCTTTTTTCCTTAATAAATAACTCCTTTTTTTCCAAAAATTGTATCCTATGACTTGTTTTTTCTCTGTTCTATTTCTATAATAAAACTAGGCAATGGAAAAATTTTATATTTTTATGAAAAACTTTCGAAAGCAGAAAGGAGCAACTATGACAAAACGCATTAAAAATATTCACAAAATGACGGATAATAAATTTTTAAATCTCTATACGATGGATACTATCCACCCAGATGGCTCAAATGGCATCTATCAAGTAGCTTCAAGAGCCAAGTGTAAAGAAGAACTGAAACTTATGACAAGAAAAAATGAACCTGATGGCGTTATTATTTATAGTTTATACGGAGAAAAAAAAGATAAAGTTGTCTTAATCCGACAATATCGCTATCCTATCGATGATTATATTTATGAATTTCCCGCTGGATTGGTGGAAAAAGGAGAAGACTTCCTTACAAGTGGAATTCGTGAAATGAAAGAAGAAACAGGTCTTACACTAGAACCTCTCTCTGTGGATTCCTGCTTTTCGAAACCATTTTTTACGACGATTGGTATGACAGACGAATCCTGTGCCACTGTTTACGGCTACGCCTCTGGTACCCCTTGTCGCGACTATCAAGAAGGTTCTGAGGATATTGAAATCGTCCTTGCAGATAAAGAAGAAGTAAAACGAATTTTAAAAGAAGAAAATGTGGCGATTATGTGCGCTTATATGCTCATGCATTTTTTGCAGGCAGAAGATGGACACGCCTTCGATTTTTTAGAGTAGAACAAAGTGTGCGTTGCGAAGAATTTCCTATCACATAAAAAACGATGAGAAGTAGGAATCTCCTATTTCTCATCGTTTTCTCTATCATTATGTAATTATGCTTCTAATAAAAATGCTTCATAGCCTTTCATCGCTTCATAAACATCTACTTTACTTGAAATTTCCCAAGGAGCATGCATATTATGTAATGCAACACCACTGTCGATTACTTCCATGCCATATTGAGCTAAAATATAAGCGATTGTTCCACCGCCTCCTTGATCCACTTTTCCAAGTTCTGCTGTTTGGAAACTTACATTGTGAGCTTCCATAATTCTGCGAAGTTCTCCTAAGTATTCCGCATTGGCATCATTACTTCCAGATTTCCCTCTAGCTCCTGTATATTTGTTGAATACAATACCTTTTCCAAAGTAAGCAGAGTTTTTCTTTTCCATAACAGATGGATAATTTGGATCATAAGCAGCACTTACATCAGAAGAAAGCATTTTAGAATTTGCAAATGCTCTTCTCACTTTTAACTCACTATAATCTCCCATTAAATTCATTACTTCTGCTACTGCATTTTCAAAGAATCTAGAATGCATACCTGTAGCACCTACACTACCAATTTCTTCTTTATCCACTAATAAGCATACGCTTGTCTTTGCAGTCTGTCCAATCTGTAACATAGCAGCTAAAGATGTATAAGCACAAACTCTATCATCTTGACCATATCCTAAAATCATACTGCGATCAAGACCGTAATCTCTTGCTTTACCAGCTGGAACTACTTCGATTTCTGCTGATAAGAAATCTTCTTCTTCGATATCATATTTTTCTTTTAAGATAGAAAGAATATGAGCTTTTACAAGTTCTTTCTCTTTCTTTTCTTCTCCATCTTTTTGTTTTAAAGGCATACTACCTACGCATACATTTAAGTCTTCTCCTTCAATAACAACAGATGCTTTTTTTGACATTTGATCCGCAGATAAATGCACTAAAAGATCAGAAATACCTACAACTGGATCATTTTCATTTTCTCCAATTACAATTTCCACTTTTGTTCCATCTTTTTTCACAACAACACCATGAAGTGCTAATGGAAGTGTTACCCACTGATACTTTTTAATACCACCATAATAATGGGTATCGAGTAATGCAATTTCTGTATCTTCATATAATGGGTTTTGTTTTAAATCAATTCTTGGAGAATCGATATGCGCTCCTAAAATATTCATTCCTTTTTCCAAAGACTCTGTTCCTAACTGGAATAAAGCGATGGATTTTCCCATATTATTAAAATACACCTTATCTCCTGCTTTTAAAGGTGTGTTGTTTTTAATACAATCTTCAAGATTTTTATATCCTGACTGTTCTGCCATACGAACAGACTCTGTTACACATTCTCTTTCTGTTTTACAATTTGAAATAAAACTTTTATAATCCTCACAAAATTCGAAGATCTCTTCTACTTGTGCTTGATTATATTTTTCCCAAGCATTTTTTCGTTCCATGACGATTGCCTCCTATAGTTTAATTTTTCCTTATAGTTTCACAAACCTATCAATGTCTGTTCCACATACAATAGATTATACGGTTGTTGCACTGGAAAATCAATATTGTCTCTTATTTTTTCTTCTTTTCTTACTGTAATCTTTTATCATTAGCAGAATTTCCATATTTTGTAATCTGACAGATAGATGGTTCTATCGCTTCTTTGCTCATCTGTCGATCACATTTATCGAGTTTCTCAAAACAATATTGTAAAATATCTTTTCTCGTTACAATCCCAATAAATTTCTTTTTATCATCGATAACAGGCACAAAGTTTTGCTCCATAGATTTTAACATTAAATCTTCAATTTTCACATCAATGCTCACAGGTTCCACTCTCATCCGCCTTTTAATTTCTGTTAAAGGAACTTTTTCTGCCTTTGCCATATTAAAATCATGTTTTCGGACGATTTCCCAAAGAATATCTCCCTCTGTAATTGTGTCAATATATTCTCCTTCTCGATTCAATACTGGAATTGCAGAATATTTTCTATGTTCCATTTTTTCTAAGGCTTGACGAAGAGTAAAATCTTCATATAGAAAAGCTACATCACTTTTTGGTGTTAAAAAAAATAATATATTCATTGCAAACGCTCCTTATTTATGTAATATCTTTTCCTTAGCAAATAGTATTGTTAGGTGCTAAGAAATACACTTTGTGAGCTTCTTAACACTTAACAATGCCTATGCTATGAAAAGCTTTTTTTCTATAAAAAAATCATTTTTTAATAGGTCGGTATGTGTGTTCTCTTTTATTTCTATTATATTTTTTAAAATAGCTATTTTATATATTGTAACACCTTATATTCAAAAACACCAATGAATTTTTTGTTAATTTTATCTAATACATTCACAAATATTCCTTCATTTTCTCGTTATTATTTTCCTCTAAGCGAATAAATTTCTCAGCAATCTTTTTTACATCTCCATCTACTTGTTCTGCTTGATTCAATATTTTTCGAGCTGTTATGACTCCCATCGTTCCGCCTTGTATTAACATTTCTGCGATATGACTCATCGTATCATCTACCATGAGATTTAATTTTGTAGAACCTTTTAACATCATTTCTTTTAACTTTCCGCTTTCTTCTAATTCTTCATTGCTCTCTCGAACCATCTGATAAATCTCTTCTTGTAATTCTTTTAAATCTTTTTGATGCCCATTTAATTCTTTTAATAGTTTCCCATCTTTAATTTTAGGCAATATTTCATCTAACGCTTCGATTCCCATTTGGCATCCTTCATATACTTCACTAAGAACTTGTATTTCTTGTCTTCTCATAAAATTGGCCACCTTTCTTATACATGTACATGGTTTTATCGCATTTTCCGTTCTTAATCAGTATTTCCTTTTTCTTTAAAATCATGTATGACATCGATGTATAAAACGAGAAAAACAAGAAATACTATAAGCAAATGCCATTGTAACTTTAAAACAATTCAATTCCTAAATTTTATAAAACTAAAGGAGAAACTTATGCCAAATCAAACAATTCCATTGAAAGACAGTTTAACAATGCATAACTTAATGCGTGCTTTTGCAGGGGAAAGTCAGGCGAGAAACCGTTACACCTTTGCAGCCAAAATCGCCCATGAAAAGAAATTACCAATTCTTGAAAACTTATTTAAACTCACTGCGGATCAAGAAAAAGCCCATGCGAAAGTTTTTTATGATTTTCTAAAAGATTGTACGGGAGAAACGATTGAAATTACAGGTTCTTATCCTGTTGACTACGGCTGTGACGTAGCATTTCAATTAGAGAAAGCTCATCATAATGAATATGAAGAATATGAAGATGTTTATCCAAAATTCGCTCAAATAGCGGAAGAAGAAGGGTTTTTACCAATCGCTCATGCTTTCCGTGAAATTGCGAAGGTAGAAAAAGTTCATGGTGATCATTTTCATTATTACTTAGAATTACTAAAAAATGGCTCTCTTTTCAAAGCGGATACACAAACCACTTTTATCTGCACAAACTGTGGTTATTTATTTGAAGGAGAAACCGTTCCTACTCTCTGTCCTGTTTGTAAGGAAGAACAAGGCTACTTTATCCGTATCTCAGAAGCTCCCTTTCATTCTTAATTCGGATTTCAGATAGGAATTCGTATGATAAAGTTCCAAGTGTCTTTTCTATAATTTAAAAAAATCCAAAAACTATATTACCTCTTTTAATAGTTTTTGGATTTTTTTATTTCTACCATTTTCTTTTTTCGAATTTTATTTTAATTTGTTGTATTTTCTCGGCGCATAGCCAAAATTTTTCCATTTTCATTAATTTTCTTTTTACTTAACGGATAAATAAATAACAATATAAGCGCTATTAAAACATAAGCAGCTCCCTGTCCTAATGTTGTAACGGAATATACACTATGTTTTACTTGTTCTGACTGCACATTAGCTGTTTCAACATAACCGATTGCTGTTAAAGCAAATCCACCTAAACCACCAGCTAATGCTTGTCCAAGTTTTCTTGCAAAAGAATATACACCATAGATTACACCGTCATCTCTCTTATGAGTACGAACTTCGCTGTCATCTAATACGTCTGCTAAAAATGCCCATATTGCCATTTGGAAATACATATAACCAATGGAACCAACAAATGTAATTGCTACATAAAGCCAAGGACTTTTTACAGGTAATAGACATAATAACACATAAATAACTCCCGTAAATCCGGTACCAACAACTGCTGTTTCTTTTTTACCAAATTTTACAGATAAAGAAACAATAAAAGGTGAGAGCCCAAGAGTAATCACTAACATCAATGAATTAAATGTAGATAATGCTCCAGGAGCTCTAAAGTAATCTGCATATAAATAAACATTTAAACTCTGTCCTAATGTTGTCGCAAAGACTAATGCAACTGCCGCTCCAATTAATGCAAACAATGCTCTGCTTGAAAAAAGAGTTTTTATAACACTTGTTTTCTCTTTTTCATTTTGTTTTTCTTTTGGCACAATTTTCACACGTTCTATTGTGAATTTGTAACAAATAATATAACAAATAACTGCACAAATAGAAAAAACACCTGCTAATTTTGTAAACATATCTTTTCGAACTACTTGGTTTCCATTGGCATCTGCATAATAAATTAACATTGGAACTGCTGCATTAATAACAGTACTTGCAATCTGAGCACCTACGGAACGCCAAGTTGATAAGGAAGCTCTATCCTTTGAATCAGAAGAAATAGAAGCTGCCATAGAACCATAAGGAATGTTGATAGCTGGATAGCAAATACCTCCCCAGAGCAAGTAAGTTGCAAACATATACACTACTTTTGCTCCAAGAGATGCATGTTCAAGCCCTGATTGATACATCAAAAAGCTAGCTAATCCTACCGGTACACACATTCTACGAATCCACGAACGGAAACGGCCATCTTTTGCTGGTTTTACATTATCGACAATAACACCCATACCAATATCACAAAAGCCAGAAACAATTCTTGTAATCAAAAACAATGTTCCAACAAGAGCTGCGCTAACTCCCAATATTTTCGTATAAAATACCATTAAATATCCACCAGCGAATAAAAACATAAAGTCATTCGCTACGTCGCCCATCATATAACCAAATTTATCTTTGATTCCGAAGGGTCTTGTATTTCCTTGTGCATTCATCATTCTTTTTCTCCTACATCTCTTTTGTATCGTTCTAAAATTCAAGTTGCGTTAAAGAAAAAGGTAGTTTTATCTTTCTTAACGACTATACGCCTCTTGTATACAAGTGTCAATAGTTTAACAATTTTTCGTTATTGTTCCCTAATTTTATTTTCTCTTTCATTTATTTTTAACTATCCATGCCTTTTCCCTAAATAATATATATATAATCTTTATATATTTTATTATTTTCATTATAAAATCTGCATTTTTTCATGAGGATTCCTATTTTAAATTTTATTTTTTTATAAAGTTTTTAAGGCATATTTCCCCTTTATTTCCATATTTTTGATGCATTTTTACTTGTATACAAGTAAATTTTTCACTGAAAAAACAGTGGTCTAGAAATTATGCTTGCAATCATTTACAAATGACTGTCCACCAAAAAAACCAATAAAATCCCTTTCTCATCCTTTTGTTGAAACTTTAACGGAAAAAGTATTACTTTTTTCTCTCATAAGATAGCTAGAAATTTCCTATAAGCAAAAATAGAGCTGCCGAAAATAAATTTACGACAGCTCTATTTAATATTCATTCCATATTTTTATTCTTTTTCATTCTTTTCGTAGGCCATTCTTTTTAATTCATTATATTCTTCCATAGAAAGCATTACGATATTTTTCTTCTCTCCCCATGGCATAATATAGCGTTCCTGCTCTTTTACTACTTTATCAAAAAAGTTTTCCATATCACTTAAAAATTGTGGATAAGAAATAATTTTCATTTTCTTTCTATTTTTATTATTGAAAACTTATAAAAAATACTTTCATTTCTATTATACTTTTTATAAAGTTACCTGCTTTCCAATAATACTCCTTTCTTTTATTTTCTTATATTTTATCAATGGGTAACTTACATCTGTTATTCCTCTGTTATCGGCATTCCATTGCTATCTTCTGTTTCTTCTACAATGCTCAATGTTTCTCCATTCACAGAATATACGGTGTTTACCGCTTCCCCTTCTGTGTACTCTAATGTCACCCTATCTCCTTCTTGATAACGGATAATAGAAAGGTTATCCGCCACAGATACATCATAAATAACATCAGAACCTTTTAACACTAAATAATAATGAGAATTTCCATCAACAACCGCCTCTGCCATTCGCTCAATGACACCGGTTACTTCCTTTAAGTTTTCTTGATTGACAGAACTTTCAATTCCATTTTCTTTCATCAGTGTCATATATTGTCTTTGACAAGCATCTACGGTATCTCCAATCGCAACGACTTGATATTTTTGGACATTTACCATAGCATATTTTTTCACAAGCCCAGCCCCATCTTTTAACGCAAGGAAATAGGTTGGTTCGTTTCCAATATTTAAAAGTAATGGGAACGTAGCTTGATATCCTAAATGCTGTACTTGTCCTTCTGCTGATGACATAGCGGACACTTCTTTTGCTCCTGTCACCGCATAATATCTTGTTTCTTTTGTTCTCTGATTCATTAAAACAAAGCCAACATTGGATTCATCTCCTGTTACGGAAGTAACACCTGTATAAACCCATACATCATCATCTAACGCAATATAATTATAACCTTCTGTTGTCTTTAAACAGTCCCTTTGTCCAAGCACACTATTTAAAAATCCATGTTTTAATGTTCCATAGTAATCATATAAGTCAATCAACATATCTGGAGCATACACTCTATCCACCCACTGTGGTACATCTTCTACTGCATAATCAATCGTCTCTCCAGTAATGGCATTACAAAGAACAAGCCTTCCTACAGTTTCTCCACCAAATAAACCGATGTTGAATTTCTTAACGGAACACGTCCACCAAGGCGTTCCTTCTTCATCCAACTCAAAACTAATATTATCAAAAATATAAGTCGGATATCGGAAGCGTAAATGGCGATATAAGTTTCGATTAAAGTATTCATATGGAGAATATTTAATCGTACCATTTGTAAGTTTTACACACTCTGCTGTCTGTGTTGCCATATCAATTTTCATATAAGCTGGAATCCCATCGGATTGATTAGTCAACCATTTAATCGGACTGGCATAGCGAAGAGGTGCAACACGCACTGGCACATCGTTAAAATTAATCTGGGTATACGTATCACTCACTTCAAACTGAGAAGCAAAATCTACCATGCTACCCATTTTTCGATTTCCAATAATTGCTGCGGATTCGCTATCAAGAAGCGGAATTTTATCAAACGATACTTGTTTAATATCTTCTGTAAATTCTCTTGTATCCACCGTCAAAAGCTGTTGATATTTCTTAGCATTCACAATTGGTGATGAAAGAACCGAACCGATAATAAAGGCAGCAATCAGCAGTCCAACCAAATATGTTCCGAACTTAAACTTTTTATCCTGCTTTAAATCTACGGCTTTTTGTTTTTTTCGAACGGCATAAAGTGCTAGTAAAATTACAACTACGGCAATTAAAAATCCCCAGAATCCAGTAGAATGGATGTTAATTGCTGGAAGCGCTACATAGTAATAAATTCCTGCAATTATTAGCAAAACAAGGGCTATGATTGCCTTTTTTCCTATTTTTTTCATAAAGAAACCTCCTCTAATGTCTCTTTTTTAACCTATCAAACGATTCCTAAGAAATTTACTTTTTATCGTTTTCATAAGTGCTTACTAGTAGTGTAGCATTTTATTGTAAAAAATTCCATTAAATTTATTGGAATATTTTTATTA
>DVIZ01000002.1 GCA_018710905.1 Candidatus Scybalomonas excrementigallinarum
ATGCCGAACTTTACTTGTTTGACGAACATCTTCAATATACTCCATCCACTCTAATAATTCTTCCATAAATAAAACCTCCTTTTTTTCTATCATACCAAAAAAAGGAGGTTTGTTCACAAAAAGTTCATTCATGCGTTTGTCGTGTCCCTTCTGGAAAATTTCTAAAGAGGATACTAGAGACTACTTATTTTTTCAAAACACATATTTTTCGTAAAAAAACACATATTTTTCGTATTATTTCCCATAATAACATATTACAATAAAAATATTATAGCTACGAACACGAGAGATTCCATTTCGGTATTTCCCAAATGTTTTTTATGCTATTAGGGATAATCACAAATTATCAAACACCAAAGTGAATACAATGGAACTTAATTAGGAGGAATTATTATGGGTAGATTAGTCGATTTGACAGCGAAACCTTACAACCTATCTGAAGAACAAATTCAGTGGGTAGAATCCACTCTTGCTTCTATGACAGCAGAAGAAAAAGTTGGGCAATTATTTACAAACCTTTTCTTCTTTGGAAAAGATGAATTCAGTGGAAATGACTTAACAAACAAACAGATTCTTGAAAAATATCACATCGGTGGAGCTCGTTTCCATGGTGGAGAAGCAAAACAGGTACAGGAATTATTAAATCAATTACAAACAGATTCTAAAATCCCTCTTTTAGTTGCAGCAAACTGTGACTCTGGCGGAAATGGTGCTTGCTCTAATGGTACTTATATCGCTTCTGGAGCTCAGTGTGAAGCTTCTCAAGATCCAAGTGTTGCATTTAATGCTGGTTTAGTATCTGCTCGTGAAGCAAGTGCTCTTGGTGTTAATGTAAACTTTGATCCATGTGTTGATATTTTATACAACTGGAGAAATACAATCGTAAACACACGTGCATATGGTACAAATGCTGATGATGTTATTAAATACACAAGCGCTTTCATTGAAGGATATCGTTCTGAAAGAGATATGATCACTTGTATCAAACACTTCCCAGGAGATGGAACAGAAGAACGTGACCAACACTTAGTTTTAGGTGTAAACGAACTTTCTCCAGAAGAATGGGACAACTCTTTTGGTCGTGTATACTCTACACATATCGAAAACGGTGTAGAAATGATTATGGCTGGTCATATCGCACTTCCAGAATATCAGAAAAAATTAAATCCATCTTTAGAAGACAAAGATATTTTACCTGCTACATTAGCAGAAGAATTAATCCAAGGTCTTTTAAAAGAACAGTTAGGATTCAACGGTATGGTTATTACAGATGCTTCTCATATGTTAGGTATGACATCTGCAATGCGTCGTGAAGACTATGTTCCTGCTGCTATCGCTGCTGGTTGTGATATGTTCTTATTCTTCAATGATTTAGACGAAGACTTTAACTTCATGTTAAACGGATACAAAAAAGGTGTTATCACAGAAGAACGTATGAATGACGCTGTTAGAAGAGTTTTAGGTTTAAAAGCAAAATTAAACCTTCATAAGAAAAAAGAAGAAGGAACTCTTTTAAAAGATGAAAAAGAATTAGAAATCATCGGATGCGAAGAACACTTAAAAATGCGTGCTGACGCTGCTGATAAAGGTATCACATTAGTTAAAAATACATTAAATCAGCTTCCAATCCGTCCAGAAACTCATAAGAAAATTCGCCTCTACTACTTAGAAGGTGAAACAAACGGAATTATGGCTTCTTCTTCTGCATTAGAAGGATTTAAAGCAGAACTTGAAAGCCGTGGATTTGAAGTTTCTATCAACGATGGAAGCACACGTATTAAAGGACGTACAGACAAATACCGTGAAGAAGTTGATGCTGCAATCGTTATCGCTAACGTTGTTGGATACGGTGCAGAAAACAACTACCGTGTAAAATGGAAAACAGCTATGAGTAGCGATTGCCCATGGTATGTATGGGAAGTTCCAACTTTTGCAGTTTCTTTAAACTACACAACACACTTACATGACTTAACAATGGTAAAAGGCTATATTAACGCTTACCACAACAATCCTGAAACAATTAAACAGGTTGTTGATAAACTCATGGGTGAATCTGAATTTAAAGGAAGCTACAACGATTTAGTTTGGGCTAACAAATGGCAAGCAAAACTTTAATCTTTTGCTCATAAGAGATTAAAGAGATAACAAGGAGCGATTACAAACGTAGAAAAATCTACGAAAGTAATCGCTCTTTTTTATGCAGAGACAATGAGCCATACGAAAGCATTTATGCCCACATATGGCGACTGTCCGCCAACGTGAGAAACTTGCATGGCGTATTTCTCATCGTTTCCACCCTCGCACTCTATTTATTGTTTGCCGTATTTTATTAATTGCTACTCCTTCTAAATAGTTCAATATCGCTCTCACAGGAACACCCTAATTTTTTCCAGTTCTTCTATCATTTTTTATTGTCCTTGGATATCTCCTTGTTTTGGCATACTTTCATATACTCTCTTGGTGTCATCCCAACAAACTTTCGAAAAACAGAAGTGAAATAGCCTGGATCATCAAATCCGACTAAAATTGCAATATCGGTGATGGAATGATCGCTTTTTTCAAGTAAGAGCTTTGCCTCTTTTATTCTCTTTCGATTTGTAAACTCTGTAATAGAAATGCCCGTTTCCCTTTTAAATTTCTTGGACAAATGAGAGGGATTGACGTTAATTGTTTCTGCAATCTTTTTTAAAGATAACTCTTTTTCAAAATGGAGATTAATATAGTCTACCGCCTGTTTTACGAGAACACTATATCCATTTGTGGAAACCTCTTTTACTAAATTACAATAGTCAATAGTCATTTTCTTATGAAGCTTTTCTAGCTCTTTAATGCTATTTGCCTTTTCTATTAGAATTGCAAATTTATCAGAACTTCTATGCAAGTAAACAGGATGTACTCCTCCTTGTCTTGCTGCAAGCCTTAACATCGTATTATATGTAAACGCGAGATCTTTATTGACACGTAATAAATTATCCGGCATTCGATGAGAACCATCAAAATAAAACGTTCCTAAAACCTCTAATGCTCCTTTTGCATTTCCCCTTCGAACCTCTTCCATAATCTTATCTTCAATAAAAAATCTTGCTTCCACTTCTGAACACATTCCTTCATCTTCCCACAATTCTTCCGAATCGATGTATTCAACATTTTTCTCTTGATAATAGACAACTTTTGTTTCTTTAAATTCTGTCATTGCCATATTCATTACCATATATCCGATTTTGTGAGATAAATTCATATTAAAAATTGGAACCGTTGTATAATATTGTCGAATCTCAAATTGGTGGTTTAACGATAATTCATGCCGTTTTATAATATCATAAATAAAAATATCATTGGGAATGTTGGATAAAAATGGTCCTAAAATAAAGGCACCTTGATATTCCTTTTGATCCCACAATCCGACTCCGACATAATTTAATTGAAAACTGTCAGTATAATAAACATACTCTTCTTTCTTATCTTCTTTGAAAAATTGATAAATATGCGAATTTGTATGTAACCTTGCATTTTTTAAAACAGCTGGCGGTTCTAAATAACAAAGTTTTAACGATAATTCTCCTTCTGCATGTATAAATTGAACATCTATTTTTAATGAATGATAAATAAAAAAACAGATGTCATATATTTTCTTCCTAAGACTCAGATTTCTTTTCTCCATAGTAATTGCGATTTTTCTCCTTATTTTCCATAATACTTTATTAGAATACCATATCTATGTCAAAAAAACAGCTATTATGTAAAATATGAAAAGCACAAATACTGAAAAACCCTATAAGTTGTACCATCTCACTTATAGGGTTCTAGATTCAATATTGATTTTCTTTTTGTTGATGTAAATATTTTTCTTTTGTTGCAAGTCCACCTCGAATGTGACGTTCTGACTTATTGATATCTAACACTTCTCTCGTTTTGTTGGCAAGTGGTTTATTGATCTGTATCAATCGCTCTGTTACATCTTTATGTACGGTAGACTTTGATACTCCAAATTTTTTCGCAGTTTGTCTTACTGTTGCATTGTTCTCTATAATATAATTCGCAATCTCCACTGCTCGCTCTTCAATATACTCCTTCAAAATTGATCCTCTGACTGTTTTTTTACAGTGTATGCAGATGGGAAGGGAAATAGACTAGGTATATTAGAGATTTAATATTCTGTTTGATTCTTATTCGCTTCTTCCTGTTTCAGATCATAATATTCACCAATTAGTTCCTTATATTTTTCAATGATTTCCTCTTCTTTTGGTGGTATTTCTGCAAAAATTGTATGCTCTTTCACATATTCAACAATATTATCAAATTCTGGTTTACTTGCTATATACTCAATGAATTGTTCTTTTTGATATTTTTGTCGTTCTTGCTCATCATTTTTAGAAATAGGAGAAATAATATATGGGATTTTTTGTTCTAATTCTATCATTGTTCCTATTACCCATCTTGAAATTATACCATCTGTTGCTAATACCTCATATTCTTTCATTGCAGGTATCATAGCTCTCATCCCGTTTTCATTTCTCTGACTTTCACATAAACCTAATATTAACATTTCCTTTGTCTCTTTTTCAACTATCACAGTATCATACTCACTATCGTTTTCTACTTTATAGCATAATACCCCATTTTCTTTATTTATTTTAAAATTAGATACTCTTTTATTGGATACACTTTTTATGAACTCTTTATCTACTATCAATAATTTTTCTTGCCAACTGGCTCTATTGCATCTCTCTCTTAATGTATCATTATCTTCCAATATTCTTTCTCTTTCATTAAAATTTAATACTACATATTTCTCTTTCTCATCTACTAACTCTATCAGCCTTTTTCCTTTTTCACAATATTCATTATTTTCATACTCTAAGACTGAAAATCTTTCTGTACTCTTTTCTATAAATTGATTTATATTTTTAATCAAACCACTGCCTTCTAATCTACTTTCTAACAGATAATAAACTGTATAGATATTATTCCCTCCTATTCTTTCCGCTCCTTTTCCGATCATTTCAATTAATTTTTTAGCATAAAAATTAATTGAATTATCAACTAATTTTATGACATCATTTTTAGCATTATTTTTTAATTTTTTTCTATCTAATGATATACTTTCTTTTGTATCCATTCCATAAATATCCACTCTAATATCTAGTCCATCCGTTATTATTCCTATATCATTTTTCAATTTAACTCCTTTAAAAAATATTTCCGTATTCCCTACTTTAGTACCTAGATCATTTAAAGTAATCTCTATTTTAACATATTTCTTAGTATCCCAAATTATCATTTTTCCATATTCATCCAAATCATATTTACATGGATTATCATCCCCAAACTCCTTACAATTCCCTCCTATAATTTCCAATCCATCTATGATTAATTCTTCTATAAATCCTTTATAAAACTCCATACTTGAAACTTTAACTGGGAAAAATCCTTTTATAAAATTACTCTTTATTTCTTCTATAACTCTAATGATAGCTCTATAATCTTTATATGAAAAGAAATCATATTCATTTAATAAATACTGAACAGTATCACCTGACCAAGATAAAGTATAATTTTCTAACTTAAATTTTACCTTTACTATTGTCCCTCTTTTCATTTCTTCTTTATCCTCATATTCAACCTGTAAAAATCCACCTTTTCTCCAAGATTGTACGATACCTTTTAATGACCGTTCTCCTTCTGCACGAGTTATAATTTCAAATTCATCTGCTACAAGAAAAATAGATTGTAGCCCAATTCCAAATCCTCCTGTTGGTCGTAACCATAATGGCATTTCTTCAATTTCTTTCTTTGATTTATTGTTCCCACTATAACTTGCTCCAACATTACACATTCTTTTAAATCCATCGACATCAATTCCCGTACCTCTATCCTCTACCTCTAACAAAACATATCCATCCTCACATTGATTCACTCTAACTTCAATTTTATAATTATCATAGATATCTTTTTTTATATCAAATGGCTGAAGACTTTTATCAATTTTCTTTCCTTCCATCCAAAAGTCATATTGGCCCGCTTTTAAATCTCTCCATAATTGAATTTTTGTAGCATCTTGTGCATTTTGTATAATTTCTCGGATAAATACAAGAGGATTTTCATATATATTAGAACCTTCTACTACTTGAAATGCCTTTTCCTGAGACATTTTAAATTTTAAATTGTTTAATCCTTCAACATCCGGTCTTCCATTATATAATAATTTTACTTTTCCTAATCGAGGAGCTTGTCCAGGAAAACCACTTGGAACAATCTCTGTCCAATGTAAAATGCAGTTTTTAATTTCTTCCTCTAACCAATCTACAAACCCTCTTGCACTTCTATAAGCTTCTCTTGTACTACAATTTCCAACATATTCTATCTTTTCTGGAGTTATTAATAAATGCTCTGTTGCATTGTGTTTTTCTTTATGTGCCTTTGATAATTCTGGTAATTCACCACCAACAGCTTCAAAACTATCATTAAATCTTCCATTATCCGCATCTAATAGATCACCTAAGCGGAGTAATTCCGCAATAAATCTTGAATGAGCATAGTCTGCATTATATCCATTTGTGATATGTTCCAATTGTAATACATCATCAAATGATTTCATATGTAGTTCTGAAATTTCTCCTAATAATGCTACTAACCTTTTAGGAATTAATCCATTCTGATCAAATTGAATCCAATCAACTGCTTTTGTTTTTATTACATTTCGGGTAATATACTCTTTTGAAATACTAGCATGGTATCTTCTAAAATAATCTTCAATAATTTGCATTACATATTTTCTAATAGAAAGTGGCCATATAACATTTTCTTTTGTTTTCTCAGAAAAATTACAAATATATTGTGCTGCTTCACTTAAGTTCGTATCTTGACTATGGCACAAATTTTTTATATATTCTTGAAACTCTTTTGTTGACCAAACCTTTTCTATTGTTGCCGCACTCAAAAACATTCCTAAATCATGTGCATATACAGCATGTAATAATAACCAGGTGTCAGTTGGTGAAAGTAGTTGGATTCTATCTTCTCCTAATAATAATTCGATACTAGCTAAAACTGTTTCTGAATGTCTTGCATCATGTACACTATAATGTGGATAGTTAAAAACTACGGTTTGTAACGTTTCTATACATGCCTTTTTATTTAAACACCATGAAGCATATAAGTTCTCATATTCTTTATATTGTTCACTTACCTCTTTTAAATGTTCTTCTAATTTATGAAACATTTTTCCTTCCATTTTCCAACTGTACATTCTAATTTCCTCCAACTTCTTTCATATAATAGCAAATAAGCTGTCATTACATATTTTTAATAAACTTTATAAATTTAATTTACAACCTTAATAATTTTTTTGGTTTATCTTTTACCCTATTTAACGCTCTATATATCTCTTAATCAATTCAAATTGATTCGCATCTAATTTTGTACTTTCTATCATTTCAATACGCACAGTAATAGATGAGCCAAAAAAATTATCTGGTATGCGTTTTAAATATTGATTTAACTCCTCTAATTCTTTTAATAAATATTTATTCTTTTCAGTAAACCATTTACATAAGAAATTACATTCTCCCTCTGGACTACAAGCCATACCACATTCTAAATCAAAAGACTTTCCTTCAGCTGTTAGTGTCTCTCTATTAATTCTAGCAAAAGAACATTTTTCTTTAATCGAGTATTTTGATAGTTGACTCATCTCCACATAAACTTTTAAAATGACTTTTTCCACAATTGAACCTGGAGTTAAAGTTTTTTCATTTTCGTCTACTTCATATATTGTTTTTAATTCATATCCTTTTACTAATGAATGTGAAATCCAATGAAATGCCGCTTCTTCCTGCATATGCTCAAGATTATGATATAGTATTGGCCGTGATATACGATACATACTCATATCCAATGCATCTGCTAGTCGTAACAATATTTTGTCAAATTTTATGCTTATTGCTTTATTAGACGCAACTGACTTAGCAAAATATACGTCCGATGTTTCATAAACATGTGCTGCTGCAACTTCCGCTACAAATTCTCTCAAAAATGGATCTAAATAACTTAAATCTTTAACATTCCTAATTTCTGCCGCACTATTAGCACCATGTTGTTCTCTCACTTGTTTCTCATAAAAACTATCTATTTTCTTATAAAAATCTATTAATATTCTCTTTAAAACTACAGAATCCCAGCTATTCTTTTTTTCTTTTATAGTTTTTTCAAATTCATAGACTATCTCATCCGCTTCCTCTTCATTCAATAGGAAATTATCAAAATCAGGAATTTTTACCATTGCTATATCATGAAGATAACATGCTAAAAAAATAATATAATAATCCAAACTAGATATCTGAAAGTAATCAAAAGCATGAATAATTTTAATCACATTTTTAATCAGCTCAATAGCATGCTCTTGATTATGCAATGTATAAAAATATAAGTATTTAGAACCATTTTTCCATATGTCGCAAATATATTGATGAGTCAAAATCAAATTATCTATAAAAACAGGCGCTTTTACAAAAGTTCTAAAGGCTTCTGTTACTTCTAATATAGACCAATCAACAGGTAATTGGTTATTATATGTGCTGAGTAGAATATTTTGTTTTCTAAACTCCGCTTCTGTAAAAAGTGGATTCCTAATAAATAAAAGCAATCTCAATTCTCCATAACTCAATGGTTTTTTATTTTTTTTATTAATAATAAATTCATCTTCAATTTCTACTGAAAACAAGTATGAATAAATACTGTTCAATATCATTCTAAATATCTCTTCTGTATTTTCATCTACAATACTTATACATTTGCATAATTCATTCGATAAACACATACTCATAATCTCATTTCGAGATTTTTTACCCAAAATATCATTTATATACCCTTCTACCACACTATAATGCTTTTGACGATAGTTTGCCAATTTCTTCGTAACTATTTTTTTTAAAGAATCATATGGCTTTATTTCTAGAATATCTAATTCTTGATTCGTATGTAACAAGTCAGTATACACTTTATATAAATAAGAAGAATCACGATTATTATATTTAAACAATGCTTTATTAATATCTCGTATATATCTCTTTAATTTATCAATTTTCTCTTTATCAATGACTCGTTTTCGATATATTGATACCGCAGTTATCCATATATTATTTTTATATACATCTACAAACCACTCTAAAAAGTCTTGGTTATCATCTTGCTTAAAAATAATCTTTTCTAATTCTTCTAACTCATTTGTTTCCATCAATTCTAGACGTATATAACGGTACTTAAAAAACTTATAATACCGATTTAGTCGTTCAATAAACTTTGTATATCTGTCCTTTTTTTCATTAAAAAACCTATCTTTTTGTATATATTTCGCTAGAACTCCCATACTACCATCTTGCTGTTGAATTTCTTCAATATTTTTTATTCTTTCTGATAACTCATCAATTTTTTTCTTAACTTCACTTGATAATGTCAACATTCGTTCTTTAAGAATATTATCTTCCTCATCAGAATAAAGTCTAAACATATCCGATGTAGCATGAGAAGCCTCTCTACTCAGACACATTAAAAAGATTTCTCCATCTCCAGTTTGATTTAGTTTAATATAATAGCTCTTACCACTCTCATGAACTTTTATTTTGTAAAGTTGTTCCAACTCACTTAAAGGTTTTGATAAAACAATTTTCCTCTTTTGCAAAATCTTTACAGTCATACTTTCTATATTATTATTTAATTTTTCTAAACTTTTAAGAAATGTACTCTCTTCTAATTCATTAGTAAATAGAACGGAATCATCTACATAAAAAAGACTTTTACCAGGAAATTGTGCTGTAAATTGTTCGGCTATAGGAATCATTGCAATATTTCCAAAAAAATAAGATTGTGGCAATCCTTGAGGAATCCCCTTTGTGAACTCTTGAAAAATACTCCAATCTTTTTTCTCTAAAATCTCATCCGATACTATATCAAAATAATATTCTTCCCATAACTCTGAACTCAACTTATTTTTTATTTTACAGTACAAAAGTTTTTCTAAAATAATATCATATAATATCTCATCTTCTTCTACTAAATTTGCTGGTAACTTTTCTAAAATATATTGTCGTATAAATTCTGGATTTACAGATGGAAAGAACTTCTGCAGATCTAAAATAACTTCATACTTATATTCTAAAGAATTATGATATTTTTTTAGATATTCATTAGTTAAACTTGTATATTTTTGATATTGTTCCTTCCATGGCTTAAATAATTCTTTCGGTTTTAACGATACTCTATTACCATAAAAATTACTCGGAACCAATCTGCTTAAATTAGATAAAGATAAACTCTTCTGACCATCATTTTTCAAACTATCTGTTATTTCATATATCAAGAGATTTAACATAGCAACACTTACTATTTGATTAACGAGAGTTGTCGTATGTAGAGGGCGATATTCCACTTTACCTTTTTCATATTTTTTTGGTTTAAAATAAACTTCCACTTCCATATGAGCATCTTTATTCAAAATTAGCCGTTCTATCTCTACTTTGACTTTCGGTATAATATCATTAATAATATATTTCTCATTCAATTTATCCTTTAACTTTTGATATATTATTTTATCCTTTTTATCCAATAGGTCATATTCAAATATATAAGATTCCATTGCATAAATTGCTAAATAAATATTTTCTTCACTTAATAAAAATTGATATAATTTACTATTTTCCACTTTATGGCTATCCATGCCTTTTTTCCCCTCTCGTATTTTCTATAAAACCTGCAATTTCTTCTTGTATGTTATCGATTTCCTCTTCCTTACTTATATTAATTTCTTTGCGAAATAAAAATCTCTTTGTTTCTACTAACAAACTACATTCTATTCTCATTGTTTTACTACAGAATTGTTTAAAATCTGTGTTCTCACAAATAGAATATTTCTCTTTATATTCATATTTCCAATATTTATCAAACATAATTTTTATATTCGATATTTCTTGAATGTCTTTTATTATCATTTTTACAATTGGAAATTTATAACGAAAATACTTTATAAACAACAAAAATTCATCTGAAAATAATGGAAGAAAAGTTTCATTATATTGATATTGTAAATCAAAATTTACTAGAAATTTAGAAAACAATTCTATAGTCTCTTTAAACCTTTCCTCTTCTATTTTTTCTGCTAAATAAAACAATCGTTCCCAATAATTCCACTCATTCATTCTTCTCTCCTATACCACATATCTGATAACATCTGATGCAAATAATTCTGAAAATTTTTCTTCCATTCCTTATATGAAATAAAATCATCATCCCATTCACCTTTATTCATGGTTTCAATAGCTTGTATTGCAATGTCTTTTCCTTGAATAATTTTTTCTCTTATTTCCTCTTTTGAATCTTTTAATATATTACTTTTTGAAAAGTCCACAAGTTCCTTAGGAACTATTCTATATTTCCCTACTGGAATTTTCCCATTCATATCTTTAATTTTTCTTTCCTCATATTCTAATTCTATTTTTTCTATATCAATACTTAGAAAAGGAGATAACAATACTTCTCGTTCCCAGTAATTTTTATATTCATCTCCCAACACTTTTTCTAAATCCAAATACGGTATATGATTATTCAATTGTATCTCCAGCAGTACAATTCCATCTTTTTCAGCAAATTCAGTATCATATGACTTCTTAGATGTGGAAACAAAAGAACACATTATTCCTTTTTTATATTCTTGCAATGCGCTTTTTCGATCTACTCTCCTAACCAGTATTGTTGAATTTTCTTCATTATTCCTCATTTTACACATTAAAGAAAATATATGATAAAATATTTCTATAGTTCCTTCTATATTTTTTACAAACTCTATATTTAACTGATGCTTTTCTAAATGAATACGCGAGTACTCACTATGTATTTCTGGAAATAATAATGCATTTAACGTTCGATAAGCATTCTCATCTCTATAAAGTATATTTTTTGATTGACCATAAACTAATTTTCCTTTTTTATTTCGAATACGGATATCACCTTCATACAATCTTAATGCATCTATTGCCTCTTTTTTTATCATAATAAATTCTCCATTCTTTCTTCACAAATAATGTTAATTATAATAGTCACAAAATATAAAATAATAATACTGATATTCTTAGCGACGTTTCTTTTTCCACTTCTCCATTCCTGCTTTTTTAGACACGAACTTCACCCCAATCTATAATCTTACGAAGATATGGAACTTCCTCATATTTTCCTCTCTTACAGTAGACAAAAAGAAAATATAAACAAATGACTAAATAGTAATACAAACAACTATCTTGGATTTATAGTTTCGTTCTCATTACCTTTTTTTAAAAAACACTGTAAAAAATTACACTGCTACTCTTACATTTCTTTTTCAATTTGATATAATATAAATTAGAAGAGGAGTCAGCCAGAATGATTCTGGTTATCGCAAATATGTTTTATCTAAAAAAATAATCACAAACTTTGGCGGGTGGGTGATTATTTTTTTATTGTTTTTTGAAACTTGAAAAATTCACTCCGCCAACTAAAGTCTGAAATTGATAATCTGTGTTCTAGCAAAACTGTTCTATTTTGTTACTACCATATGTACGGTAGACTTTGATACTACAATTTTTTTATATCTAAGCTCTGAATTATAGTCACTATCTATTACTATCCCCATTCTATGCAAACGTCGCCCGCACTATAAGTAGACAAGAAGCAGATGTTACTCTTTCCTGTTCCTCTAGTAATGAAGTACAATCCATACTTCTAACACCATCCCCCAGATCAAATGCCATAGCTGCAAGAATATGTTCCTCTCCAGCATTCACTTTAATTACTTCTTTATTATCATAAGCAGTAAAAGAATACCCTCTAACTTGTGACGGAAGATCAAAATATGTCAGCATTGAACTAACCCGTTCATTCGTATCTATTTGAACATTTAATCCCTGAATGCCCTCATTTGTTCCAAAACCATCCATCAAAAGAGAAATATGCAGGTGAGAAGTCTGTGTATTTAAAATGACAGGCGAACTTTGAGTACAAACACCATCTTGCCACAATTCAGCAATTATTGTTGCACCACCAACATTTTTACCAATGTTAACTTCATAATCAGCACACTCTGTATTTATAGGTGATACATTCTCTTTGATGAATTTCAAAGTATCTTCTTGTTTCTGTTTTTTAACAAAATTCACTCCGACTCCTAAGCAAATAACAATACCGATGACTATCAATATAACTCCAAAGAGCTTCTTTTTCTTCATTCTCATCCCTCCATAAAATCTCAAAACTAGTTTGCTTTTTCCCTGTTAAACTGAGGCTTGTCACTCTTTTGATACGGATTGTAATTATTACGATTGCAATCAAATTCTTTGAATGATTTTATCTCACTTTCACTTATCCATTCAATTCTTCTCCGCCCAAAATAGCCGATTGTATTGATCATATTCTTCATAATAGACATTCTGTTTTTTCTTTATTCCAAAATATTGTCCTATGATTCTTTCCCAATTCTTCGTCGTATTGTTCCAAAGGATTAATCCATCATCCAATACATTATCTTTTATTACTTTTATGTTCCATTCTTTTATTTGTTCTTTTGTCAAGTATGGATTTAGTTTGATTAGAACTTTTCCTTGTTTCTTTACAACTCTATGCACTTCTGATAATAGCTTTTCTCCATCTTCTGGATATAAATTATCTACAATATTAAATAATATCACAGCATCTACGGTTTCATCTTCTATATGGTTAAGTTCCTCTATACTTCCACAAAAAAATTGATATTCTCCTGTATTCATATATTCACTTTTTAACTTTGCTTTTTCAATCGCTTTTGACGACAAGTCAATTCCTATATGAACTCTTGTCCCATATAATGCACACAAACACAAGACAGAACCATTTCCACACCCAAAATCTAAAATAGTTTCTGAATCATATGTTATCCAAGCCAATCCTTCATCCAAAACTTGATTTCCTGTTTCTTTTCCACTTGTCTTTTTAACCTCTTCCTTTTTAAAAATAGTATCCCAATATTCCATACACTTTTTATATTGATTTTCCATAGTAACCTCACAAATTGATTTCTCTTTTCTTTTAATATCTTCAAATATTTATCAAGTTCCGCTTCTACCTATCCATCTATTAAATGTATCATTGGTTCTGTATTTTTTCCATATGATAACACCAATTTGTTTTCTCTCATCCATCGGTTTTATACTATCCAATGGAACTTTATAAAAACGTCCTTCTAAATATCATTTTATAACTATACATTACATATAACTATCAATGTTATTCCAATATCCTTGTTCTTATAATGAACAAAAAAGGTCATCAAACAAATCTGAATCCTAGTAACGCTCTATTACTATCTCCATTTTCTTTGATAACCTATATAAACTTCATATACTGTCTAAAAGGACTATTCTATTTGATTACTACCATATATACGATAAGATTTGATATCCCAAACTTTTTGGAAGTTTCTTTTACTGCTCTTTTGTTCCCTATACTATAATTTCCAATCTCCACTGCCCATTCTGCTATAGATTCCTTCACAATTGAGCCTCTGACTGTTTTTTACAATATGTATAGTAAAATGCTCCCATAGAGTAGATATGTGAAACTTATCATAAATAATAGTATATCATCTAAAATTACATAAATATCCAACTACTTATGAGGATTTTCTTCTAATATTATTTTATTATAAAATTCGATATATTCCATTCCCCAATCTGAAAGTGCATCTAAAACTGGTTGAAACCTTTTTCCAATCTCGCTGAGTGAATACTCTACTTTTGGTGGAACTTGTGAATATTCTTGTCTTATGACCAAACCACCTTCTTCTAAAAACTTTAATTGACGCGATAATGTCGTATGTGTCATATTCTCTGGCATCCTACGCTTTAATTCATTAAAACGTATTGGTCCATCTGATAATAAGTGCATTAAATACATAGACCATTTGCCTGATAACACACGTTGTGACATCATATAAGGACATGATTGCATTGCTTCTGTGTATTCTACCTTTGCCATATAGTATCTTTTATGATACCAGTATCAAAAAATATCGTACTAGTATCTTCCTTTCTTATTCATTATAATAATACTGCAATCGATTGTAACATAACTTTATCAAAGGAGCAATAAATGAATATGGAACAAATCTATGAATATCTTAGAAATTGTGGTATTTTCTATATCGCAACCACAGAAGAAGAACAACCACATGTCCGTCCATTTGGATCAGTATCTATTTTTGAGGAACACTTATATATCGTAACAACTAATGAAAAAAAGGTCTTTCATCAAATGCTTAAAAATCCTAAAATAGAGATTAGCGCTATGTATAATAACTCTTGGATCCGCCTTGAAGCGGAAGTAGTATATGATCATCGACGTGATGCTCGTCAAGCAATGTGGGATCAAAACACTCTTGATCCAATGTACTCTGTTGACAATGGTAAAACAGAAGTATTTTATCTTAAAAATGCTACAGCAACTATTTATTCAGCAACTGCTACTCCAATTGTAATTTCATTCTAATCTATATAGCATATAACTATATGAAAAAGGACTTCTAATCTGTTAAAATTTAAATATTAACTCTAAAAAATAACAGAAAAGAAGTCCCTATGCATAGTATCTCTTTATCGTATCCACTCTTTTAAATTAGCTTTTGTAACTATTTCCTATAAATTATTCTTCTTTACTCTCCAATATTCATTTCCATCTCTATCCAAAAGATTTTCTGCAATCATATCTCGTCGAAGTGTACAAAAGTCATCATAAAAATCTGCAATGATAATGTTTACTTCTCGTTCCGTATACTTTTTGTCAAATTCAAACGCCTGAGCAATAACTTCAAGAATAATACGTTCTTTTTTTCTCTGTGTAGGAATGGATTTTAACTTCCCATATTCAAAGAAAGCATCCTTAACTCGCTTCCGATATTGTTCTTCTCTCTCTTCCTGCAACGTTGCATCTTCTGATTTTTCTTTCATAATATCTAAAATTCTTGTTTCTAGAACATCCGTACAAATAGAATACATCGTATAATATTGTGTTTTATAGGAAGTTACAACGCCTACCTCTGTAAGTTTTTTCAAATGGAACGATACTGTTGATGGGGATAGAGCAAGACGTTCCGATAAGCGCTCCACATACATATCTTCCATAACAAGTGATTTTAATATATGGATCCGTGATTTATCCGATAGACATTTAAATAATTTAATCGCTTCGTTTTCTGTCATTCTTTCTCCTTCTTTATTTTAATCATATTTTCTTTGATATCCTGAACAACCTCTAACTTAATACTTTCTATCTGTATTTTTTCAACATGATTGTACTGTTCTGCTTTCTCATAGGCTAACTTCCAATCGGAAGCAATTTTTTCAAACCTTTTTATGAAAAAATCATATGCTTGATAGAAATCGCCTTCATACTTTTTTAGTGAAACCGATAACACTGTTTTAAAAATATGATACACATTTATTTTGATTTTTTCAAAATTTGCCTCATCATTATATTCTTCACTTTGTAAATATTTTTGACGTTCATAGCAGTTATCCAGTCTATTTTCCAGAAAATCATATAACTCTGTTTCCATATTAAAATTCTCCTTATCAAAACTCTATCTGTCCATTGCCAACCAAATCAATATGATTGGATGCCTCATTTTTTCCACCAAACATTGTATTTGCACCAATTGCAATATGGAATGTCCCAGCCATTTTTTCATCTAATAGCGTATAACCACATAGGCTATGAATATTAGGATTCATACCGATTCCAAGTTCACATACTATCTTTTCATTGGCTGGTAAACGATTTAAGAAAGTATTTACTATTTCATGATTGCTATGTACAATCTGTCCATCTATAACCTCAAAAAGAATATTTTCAAATCGACCAACATCCTCTATAAATAATGTTTCAAAAAAAATACTTCCTTGTGTTTTATTCTCAATTGGTGCAATATATATTTCTCCACAAGGAAGATCGCCATCACCAGCATCTATCTGCCAGTTCCTACCCCTTATCTCAAAATATAACTTACAATTTTCACCTGTATGCAACACAATAGTATCGCTTTGACTATATCTATTTACCATATCCTCACAGGAAGCTCGAAGAGTGACATAATCTACATCATAAGCTAATGTCATACGAGATATGTAGTCATCCGATTCCAAACCAGATTCTTTTGCATTTTCTATTGTAGGAATCCTTATTTGTGCAAATCGTTTCAGCTTAACTAATTTTGAAAATAATTCTGACATATATCTGTGATAAAGCCGATATTGATCTTTTTCAATTTCATATCCAAGAATAACAGGCTGATATGTGAAGACATCTAAAACTGCATCAAATGTATCAAATAAATCAAAATATTTCTTATTAAAACAGCTATCTTTTGCAGAAGTGAATATATTCTTATTCATGCTACGAGACTGCTGAAGTAGTATAGGGGTCGCTCCCAAAGATACAACAGCCTCCAAAAAGCGATTTGCAATATACTTATCGGTATCTTCCCCCCAAAAATGAATCAAAATTAATTCCCCACTTGAAACACCACTAGCTTTTACGATTTTTTCAATGATTGCTTTTTCCATTTATATCCCTCCATTTTTTGTATTTCCACTTTAATTCTATCAATATATTATCAAAGGATCAATATTATTTTGATATTTATCAAATCAAATTTTAATAACTGTTATCTTCTACTATTAGTATTACTCAAACAATATAGGAGGGAAACATTTCAATTTTAAAACTGGAAACTTACATATTGATTTATGAAAAGACGTTCTAATAAGATATCATAAAAATCTATTATTAAAATCAAAATAAGCAACACCATTCTATGTTTGAAAAGTGTTGCTTATTTACATCAAGAATTACCCTTCCGTACAGTTTGCTGCATCGATAGCAATAACTAAAATAAGCCCCATAAGCTCATCTCTTGGATCGGCGATATCGATTACATATGTATCTCCCCAATGACATATTTCCTTTGAGATATGGATAACAGGACAACATTCCATATAAACATCATAATCCCATTCAAGAAAATCTCCTTCTACCCTCCAGCCATTAAAATCTACCTCATATTTTGGCTTAAAAAAAGAAAATTTCTTTTGGATACTCCCTATCTCTTTTCCATTGATTTCGATATCAAACGTTGGAAGGAACGTAAGTAACCTTTCTTTGATCAACCCAATTTCGTTTTGATTCCTATCATAAATATGTAGCCGATGTCCAAGTGCAAGCCATTCCGCCTTTATAAAATATTTTTTATTTTCATTTTCATCATATACATCATAAGAATCCGTCCATGAAAAAACTCTTTGTTTTATTAATAGTTTCATAAATTTTCCTCCTTATTTCATAACTTTCTATTATTGATACTTTTCTTATTCCTTTACTTATATGCTAGATACCTTTATTACAACTTTTGTAACATAATCCTCTGCCTTATTTGTGGCTAACTCTGTAATCAAATATTCTTCATAAGCGTCCCCTACAATTTCAAAACCTTTTCTCTTAATTTCACTAAGAATGTAAGAATAGATTTCTGGGATACTATCATGCTTTCCTTTATAATAGAAAATAGCATACGTACCCCCTTCTCTTACTTCCCCTATTTGTTGCTCACTCTTTACATATAATCGGTCAATTCGTCTAAATTGTCCTTGTCTCATATCTTCCACAGTGAGTATCGAACCAATCATAGCCGTTCCCTTTATATTAATTTCTTGTACAAACTCTCCACAAATATCTTGCCATTCCTGAATGGATGTTTGAAAATCCGATTCGTTTTGTTTGCTATAAATAAACCATTCATCTGGCAATTGTTTTATTTCTAATTGCCCTAAACTGGCACCTTCAACTTCTTGCATCATATCCACTATATTGGTAAACAATGCTTTTACTTCTTGTAATTTTTTGATTTCCGTTTCTATCTTTTTAATCTGTATTGTCGCCATTTCCCTTAATTTCTCTGGCGATGGATTTTGAAAATATGCTTGAATTTCTTTAATTGGAACATTCATTTCTCGTAAAGAAAGTAACGTCCCAAATAGATCGATTTGTGATGTTGTATAATAACGATACCCATTGCTTTTTATTCCCATAGGAGAAAATAATCCAATTTTATCATAATACAGTAATGTATCCTTTTTAATTCCAAAATATTTTGCAAACTCTCCTGTAGAATAAAGTTTTTCTTTTTTTCGTTTCATATGTCACCTCTTGACTATGGAGTTACTCTATAGTTTATACTTCTTTTTGGAAAAAATCAATTACATCAAAATTTTCCATGAAATATTTCGCTATCTTATAGACTTTCTTGTTGTTTCTTTTATAGACAGTCTTAATTACTTACTATATTACTATTACTTAGAAAGGATAACGCTTATGGATTATAAGACATTATTTTCAAAGACACCACCTACAAAGCTGTTTCTTTTTTCTGCCATTCCTGGTTCTATTGGAATGTTAGCATCGGCACTTTATCAGCTGATTGATGGAATACTCGTTGGTCGTATTTTAGGGGATACTGCTTTTGCCGCCTTAAATCTGGCTATGCCACTCGTTATTATCAATTTTTCTTTGGCAGATCTCATTGGAGTTGGAGCTTCTGTTCCTATTTCAATCCGATTAGGAGAAAAAAAGGAAAAAGAAGCCAATAATCTTTTTACTTGTTCTTGCTTATTGATTGTTGGAACTTCTCTCTTATTTGGAGGACTTATGTTCCTTTTAGCTCCTCCTCTTATTCACTTTATGGGAGCAAAGGCAGAACTTGCTCAACTAGCGATTGCCTATCTACGCGTCTATGCACTTTGTGCTCCCATTACAACAATTATATTTGCGGTCGATAACTATCTGCGTATTTGCGGAAAAATCCGAGGAAGTATGTTTTTAAACATTTTTATGTCTATCTTAACTGCTGTCCTTGAATTTATTTTCCTCTATCTTTTTGATTGGGGAATTTGGGCAGCTGCTCTTGCTACTTGCTCTGGTATGTTTATTTGTAGTTTAATCGCTTTTTATCCATTTTTTAGAGGAAAACTACAACTTCGTTTTTGCAAACCACAGTTTCATCTAGCAATGATAAAACAAATTATTCTTTGTGGCAGTCCGAACTTTTTAAATAATATTGCTGCTCGTATCACTTCTATTTTTATGAATATACTCCTTTTACGCATGGGTGGAGAAATAGCCGTTTCGGTCTATGGTATTCTCATGTTTGCAGACGGTTTTGTTCAGCCACTTCTTTATGGAATGTGCGACTCTTTACAGCCTGCTATCGGCTATAATTGGGGGACTCGTGATTATTCTAGAGTAAAAGCTATTGCAAAACGTTGCTTTATCGCTAGTTTTGTTTTATCCATTGCATCTGCCATTGTAATTATCGCATTTCCAGAACAACTTGTACATTTATTTACAAGCAATGCAGATGGTGCTTTGATGGATATGGCAGTAATTGCCCTTCTCCTATTTAGTACCACTTATATAACAAGGTGGTTTTCTTTTGCAACACAAAGTTTTATGGCAGCCATTGAGCAACCGATTTTTGCCTCTATCATTTCGATATCCACGGCTTTATTATTCCCAATTTTAATGGTAATTCTCCTATGGCCGATGGGATTAAATGGCCTTTGGCTCAATATGCCAACAACGGCTCTATTGTCCGCCATCTTATCTATTATCATTTTAAAGAGATTTCAAAAAATACAACAAAAAAATTAAGAATAAACCTAAGGGAGAAACTCCATACAGAGATTTCTCCCTAAAAATTAAGAAACTTATCTTCCTCTAGATTTTATATCTTCTTCATACACAGCTTCTCTTTTTCTCTCATATAATAGCTATGGGTGATAAAGTCAACTACCCACGACCTAAAGGTCATGGGCTTGTAACTGCCCAGTCGTGCTAACGGATTACTCCTCCGACCTTTAACCCCGATAGATATTTATCTCTCGTGGCGTTACATCGCAGGGTGGTTGACAGCACCCTTTGTGGCAAAGTTTACTCTGTCACAACTGTATTAGGTACTTGACTATCTACAAGATAGTTGATTCCCATACGATACAGA
>DVIZ01000037.1 GCA_018710905.1 Candidatus Scybalomonas excrementigallinarum
TGATTATGTATATTAAACAGATATAGAACAGTATTTAGAGCCCCTCTCATAAACCTATAGGAAAGTTCAGGCTCGAATGTAAACACTTTTTTGAAAATAATTTAAAAAACTTTTAAAAACTTGTTGATTTATGTTTTTTAGTGTGCTATAATTTTTACTAGAAAATAAATCAAGAGGAGATGGAAAAAATGTTTTTAAATCAAGAAAAGTATATCATTACTAAACACGCAGTAGAACGCTATTCAAGCAGAATTAATTATAGTGAAAAGGAGATTAAAAGAGCAATTTATAAGGACCTATACTCTTTAAAAAATAAGAGGATAATTACAGTCGGAAATAAAGAATATGTTTTTTATAAAAATTCAAGAGAATTTGTTATTCAGAAAAAGAAAAATAATACACGTGTTGTTATCACTGTTATCAAACACAAGAGAGACAAGAAAGAGGCTGCAATTAGAAAAAGGCTGAGAGAAAAAGAGGAATTTGAAAACAATATTGAAAAGTAGTTGACATGGGTATAACGCCTATGGTATAGTTGGTATACGATATAAAAACATAAGAAAGGAGAAAAGCCTATGAGTAATGAAAGAAGAGGAGTTGATGTAGGAGTGAGGCATTCACAGGTACAATCAGATTATGCTCGTGTTCCAAATCATATATTAGAAAATCCTGACTTTACGGGAAATGAAATTAGAGTTTATTTACTAATATTTAAAAACAAAGCTAACTTTAGAATTACCCAAAGTTGGATTAGAGAGAAGACGGGATTAAGCAGAAATTCTGTTTCTAATATCTTAAAAAGCCTAGAAGATAAAAAAGTATTAGAAAGAATACATTTAGAAAAATATAATGAATATGCATTTAAATTATATGAATTTCCTAAACACGAGGAAGGGTGCGAATAAATGCCATGCTCAATTTTTGTGCATACTACGTTCAATATTTGTGCATGTTATGTTCAATTTTTGTGCATAGTACGCTCAATTTTTGTGCCCCATATAATATTAAGTATAATAATAACATAAGAATACTAGATAATATTAAAGAATTACTACTACGTAGTAATTCTAGGATTGAGCTTCGCTCAATCCATAAAGAACTAGATAATATAAAAAATATATTTAAAAATAAAAGGAGAAAACAAAATGGATAAAATTAGACATGGAGTAAACATTGGATTTAGACATACAGATTTAGCTAAGAAAGATTCAGATATTGAGAAAGGGTACACTTTAGTTAGTAACAAAATATTTGATAATAACGGATTATCAGCTAGTGCCTCAATTATTTATATTTATATATCAAGTACGGACAGTAAGAAAAAATTAACGCAAAATGAAATTGCTAGAGAATTAAATATAGATGTTAAAACTGCCCAAAGAGCATTAAGAAACTTAGAAAACAAGAATTTATTAAAAAGAGTTCACATACCTAGTAAAAATGAATATGTGTTTGTCTTAGAGTCTATAGACAATATTAACAAAGAAGGTGAGCAATTATGAGTAGTAGAAAAGGTTATGAAGTTGGATTTAGAGTGAAAGTAAACAATAAAAATGAAATCAAAGTAAATTTAGATGTGTTGAACAATAAAAGATTATCTGGCTCAGCGAAGTTAGTATATATTGCTATCTCTAGTTTTAAACCAAATGAAAAAATTACTCAAGAAAAAATAAAAGAGAGAACAGATTTACATTTAGCAACAATCATGACTGCTATAAACACCTTAAAACACGAAGATTTATTAACTTTAGAGAGAATCAAAGGAACAAGAGAATATGTTTATATTCTAAAACCAATTCAAGAAATAAGTATTGACAAATAGAATTAAGTGTAATACAATAAGAGTATGACAGATGGTCTTCTTGACCATCTAGGTTTACTATCATAAACCATAATAATTTATAATTTAAAAAAAGGGAGATTTCACGGTAATTTATTCCCGTGATGTATCAACATATGTGTACCTCCCAATCTATATTATTATAACATAAACATTGACAAAAGTGATATTCATATGTATAATAATATTTAAAGGAGATGATGATTTATGTTAAAGGCTTATAAAGTTGAAATTAAACCCAATTTGGTTCAAACAATTATTAATCGTGCAACGTTTATATAGACGTATTGCTAATATCAAAAAAGATGTTAAACGGAAATCTATTTTAACAATCGTTCAAAACAATCCACAATTTATTACTATCGAAAATCTAAATATCAAAGGCATGATGAAAAACAAGAAGCTGTCTAATGCTTTCCAGCAAGTTGGACTGTATTACATTGTGGAATGGTTGAAGTATAAATGTCAACAATACGGTGTAGAGTTAAGACAAGTTGACCGTTTTTACCCTTCTAGTCAAATTTGTAATCAATGTGGACATAGACAGAAAATGCCTTTATATAAGAGAATATACAATTGTAAACAATGTGGAATGATTGAAGATAGAGATGTAAACGCAAGTATTAATTTAAAACAAGCAAAATCTTATACAGTGATTGTGTAGTCAAAACTAGGAAAGGAAAAGCTATTAAAAGAAATCACACATTTTAAACATAAAATAATCAAAATACGGTGGGCTACATCGAAATTAACGCTTTTGGAGTGGTTCTTAGACCTAGTTATTTAATAACTAACCACGTTGAACAAAGAAACTTTCTAAACATGTTTAAATATGTTTTTAGTAGCAGAATGTAAACATGAGAGATTTAACTTTTACTTTAGAAACACAAAATACAGAGGATATTAAAAAATTATTAATTCACGAGCCAAAAGAACAACAATTAGACAATTTAGGATTAACAGGTAAAATCTATAGAGCTGATG
>DVIZ01000038.1 GCA_018710905.1 Candidatus Scybalomonas excrementigallinarum
CCTAAATAACTCCCCGTTACAACAACATAACTCTTAAATTCTCTTGCAAATGTTCGTATTTTATTATACACCAAGGAAGACTCCTGAATTTCATCAATCATAATCATCGTATTCTCATCATCAATAAAATCTACATCATAGAGTTTAATTGCATCATAAAGAGGTTTTTCTGGTCTTTTTTGTCTTTCTTCCAAGCTAACAACTCTTTATAAATATCTCTAGAAAAGTCAAACATATTACCACCTCTTTCTATCTTTTATTTTTTAGTATATCGAAAATACTAACTTATGGCAACTTTTATATTACTCCATGTTATTTTTCAGACTAACTGCAAAAATAACATGGAGCATTGATCTACCCTTGTTTGCTATCTAAATTTTCTTTCCAAACATCTAAATCCTGTGAAAAAATTCCACTTGTTCTTGTTGCGGATAACACTGTAGATCTATACCAATATCATAGACACAGTTCATTTATATCCTTTAACCAAATAAAAAAGGAATACTGTTTCTTCCATAGCTATTATTTAGCTAAAAGAATAGTATTCCTCTATTTAAGTGATTTTACTGTCTTTTATTGTTGCTTTCCTCATAGGAAATCAAGAAATCTATCTTAATCTTTTCCTTAAATACCAAATTGCAATTCCTGAATACGGAATCAATTTTCCTTCTTTATCGGGTTGCTCATATCGTTGTAAAAATTTTTCTAATAATGCTTTACTCCAAGTTCCCTTCTTTTGATAATTTCTTAATTGATTTTTCAATACTTCCAATGCTGTTTTACGATTTAACATTAAATAAGCATTTTCTCCATTATAATTTAAATTTAATGTTTCATTCAGATCCTTGTTCACTTCTTTATCATCTGAAAAAATTCTTCCTGCCATATCATACTTTATTTTATCAATACACGTCTTATCAAATGGTAATATTGTCAACGCTTCATTTCCCCGATGAGCATCACAAGTTAGCTGCTCTTTTTTTCTATCCTTCCCGATATTTCCATAACATACGCCGACCATAATCTTATAATTTAATGCCTGTCGTTCATCTCCTAACTTACTTTGTGGCACCAAATGCTCTATTTTTGTTTCTTTTACACTAGATAATCTTCTCATACAATAGCCACATAGATATCCTTGCTCTTTTAATAAATATTCTTTTATCTCATCTTTGTCTTTATATCCATCATAATAGGCATTTTCAAACTTCTTATATTCTGTTAATGTCTTTGGTTCTTCTCCCTTTTTTATATATCTCATCTCATTCCTCCAAAGGTATTTTTTCAAGACTTAATTCCATCTCTGCTTTTACCACTTGTGGATGATTTTCTCCCATTTCTTCTTTCAACTGTTCAAAGATTTGTTCCGCTTGTTGTAAGTTCCCATTTTCTATTTCTTGCATAAACTTCTGCATCTTACTAGCAATTTCTTTTGATAGAGCAGAACTGCCTTGATAATATTCTAATATATCATTTACTTCTAACCCATATGGCGTTTCCATGTAAAGAGGTTCTTCTAAATTCTTTTCTTGAATTGTAATTAAATTTTCTCCTTTACAAGATGCAATAATCATTGGAGAATGCGTTGCTGCTATAAACTGAATATTAGGAAATGTTGTTTTTAAAGCCTCTACTACATTCCATTGCCACTTTGGATGTAAATGCATATCTAACTCATCAATTAAAATGATTCCTGGTGTTTCTGATATTTTCTCACATAAATCTGGATTTAAAAGTGCCATACGAAATGCAATGTCAAACACCATCCAAATGAGAGACTGGTATCCAGAACTCAAATTTCCAATTGGAAGCATTTGTTTTTCTGTTAAGTAAACAATTTCTTCACTTTGTCCATCGAACTCTACCCCAAGAACTTCCTCTTCACTCATGATATTCATAAATTTTTTTATAATATTTTTAACAGCCTGATACTCCGCAATCGTTTCTTTTTTCTTCCACTCTAACATTTCCATCTTTCTAATCCAGTTCATAAGCATTTTATTATTGGACGCCTCAGATAAACAACTTGTATATCCAACTGTTCGATAGAAATTTCCTGCAAATATATTTTCTGACGTTTCTCTTTTTTGCATCCACATTCGAGCAGTACTCTGATAGCTTAAAATTGGTAAAATATGATTCTCTTCATTTGCCATTTGAAATGCTTTTTTACATATCTCTCTTGGTTCTACGGTACTTCTTGATGCTTTTAAACTATTTTTACGCCTAATCCATTGATATTCCTGTTCTTCAATTACTGCCTTACATTCTACTTGAATAGGTGTCATATATCTCTTATTATAAGAACCTTCTCCTGTATTTTCTAATGCAACTCGTATCTCATCCTGTGTAAAATGTTTTGTTGCGATATCCTCAAGTCCCGCAATAAATCCACCTAATCCAACAGAAATTGCTTCTAAAATAGAGGTTTTTCCAACTCCATTATCTCCAATTAATAGATTAAAACCTTTTTTTAGCTGAATTGTATAAGATTCAATTCCTTTGAAATTCTCAATATGAATACTTTCTAAGATCATCTTCTTACCTCATATCTTCTTTTATATTTTCAAATATGCTATCCTTATATCTAAAAGCATATCTCATACCTATGTTTCATTAACCAAATACTTTGTGTTTGACTCATTGTCTTCATTATACCATATTATAGAAAAACTTTGTAAAGTTTTATTCTCATTTTTCTCTTATTTGGATATCTAATCTATCATTTTGTAGACACAGCTCTTTAAACTGGATTGGGTTTTAATGTCCATTGTGTTACTTTGTATGATGGCAATGGGATTATATGCTACGATTAACTTTATAGAAAAAATGTATATAAAGCAATTTTAATCTATTTGATGTCATAAGGACCAATTTTTTTAGTATATCACTGTATAGTATTGAAAATAAAGATACCATAATAGAAGAGGATATTCCTTCTTATGACGTTTTCGTCATGAAAAGAATATCCTCTTTGTCTTTATACAGATTCCTTAAAAATAATCGATTCTTTCTCTTTGGAGAAGGCACTTCTTTTGTGTTTCGCATATATTCTTCAAATCCAATCCAACAAGTTCCACTTCCCATCTCATGGGCTGCCAACATAATATTTCCAGCAGCTAATGTACAAGAATGATTGTATAACAATCATTCTACTCTCTATAAACATTTTCCCAAAACAAATATTATACACAAAATCTTACATTATTTCTCATATAATGCGAAATAACTATTTTTATCAAGTGGTTTATAAAAATAATAACCTTGTGCTACATCACATTGATTTTCTAGTAAGAAGTTTATTTGTGTTTCATTCTCAACACCTTCCACAACGATTTCCATATTTAAATGTTTTGCTAACGAAATTGTTGATTGGATAATAATATTCATCTTTTGATTTCCGATACAATCGATAAAACTCTTATCTAACTTTAATGTATCAAATTCTGAAAAGGATAAAGAATTTAATGTAGAAGAACCTGTTCCATAATCATCAATATCCACTTTACAACCTATTTTATGTAATTCATGAACTAACTCATTTAACTGCTTATTCTTCTCAATTGCAACACTTTCTGTCATCTCAAAAGAAATCATCTTAGGTTCAATATGATATTTCTCCATCATTTCTGAAATATATGTAACAATTCCTTCATTTTCCAAATGTACTCTTGATAAGTTTACAGAAATTGGCTTTATAGTCATTCCTAATCTTCTCATTTCATCCATGTTTTTACATACTTGTCGAATTACTTCTTTATCTAAATGTATAATTTGTCCATTATTTTCAAATACAGGAATAAACTTAGACGGAGATATTAATGTACCATCTTTTTTTCTCCAGCGAATTAACGCCTCAGCTCCTAGTACCTCTCTCGTTCTCATATTACATTTTGGTTGATACCACACTTCAAATTCTTGTGAACGTAATGCCTCATTAAAAAGCCCTTCAATTTTTTGATTTTCTATCACAAGATTTTTATTTTCCTCGCTAAAAAATTTATAGTTTTGATTTGTATTCCCTTTTATCTCATTTTTAGCAATTAAAGCATTGGTATAAACAGAATGTAAATCATCAAATTCTCCTAAAGAACAAATACCAAAAGATACATGAAAAGATACTGTTTTCTTATTTTTCACATCTTGCTTAATTCTTTCATTAAATTGCTGAATATAAAATGGTATTTTCTCTTGTGGCTTGCTAGTAACAATAGCAAATGTATCACTTTGACATTTAAAAATATCATCTCTTATAAAAATTTCTTTAAAAATCTCTGGTATATATTGCAAAATTTGATCGCCTATTTTTGTACCATACATGGCATTGATTACTTTGAAATTATCAATATCTAAAACAAATAGATACTTTGTCTTTCTCTCACTAATTGATAAATGATCAAAATATATTTTTAAATATTCATAATTTTTTTCCTTTGTTAGATCATCAAAAAAGATAATAGAAGATATCTTATTTTGATATTTCTGATAAGCAAAAATGAATAAAACTAAAACAATACTTACCATAGAATATGCTGAAATCTTCTCTGTTAATATGATTTTATTCACAATATTGGCATTTTTATAAATAGCATCTTTAGGGACATAGGAGACTAGATACCAACCACTAATTTCCGTTGGTTCATAATAGGCAATACTATCTGTCCCTTTATATTTATATTGAATAAATCCTTTTTGTTTATATTCTAGTTGTTTTTTTATCTCTTTTTGTAAATATAACTTTTCTTTTTTTACTGTTACTTGATTTTTTAATTGATTACTGATCTTCCCATCAAATGGCATAGTAATTAAACGCCCTTCATTATCAATTACCATTGTCTGTCCTTTTCCATCAAAAGAAGTAATATTTAATAATTCAGAAAAATGTTTTGATTGATAGCTAGCTGTTAATATAAACTCAACTTTTTCTTTTTTAACAATTGGAACTGTAAAAATATTTAGATATGTTGTCCCATCTTCACTTAAATAACTTTCTGAAATCCCTTCAGTACCTTGTAACCCCTTTTTATAATAATCATATTGACTAAGATCTAATTTTTCATCTAAAGTCGTATAACAAATTCCATTTTTATCAATAATCCCCATATTATAAAATTCATATGAATCGGCATACAACTTCAATTCTTTTATTAAATTATCAATATCTATTTCTTCTTGTAGACGAATACGTCTAGCAATCGATCTCATAAATCTTTGTTTTGCATGAATTTCTTTTTTTAAAGTAATAATATTTTGTGAAGAAACATTTTTTAGAGTAACTTTTGCTTCTTCATCCATGACTTCTGTTAATTGTCTATCATATACTTCAAAAATAACAATCATAATTCCTAATACAATACACATAAATAGCAAGATCGATTTCATTAGTTTTTTCTTATATTTAAAATTAAATTTAGCTATATTTTTCATAAGATATTATATTCTCCATATTCTGATACTCTTTACCATTATCCTATCGTCATTATCGAATATGATAAGTGTCTCTTCCTTTTTTCTTAGCATAATACATAGATTTATCTACTTCTTCTAATAGTTCCCGTATATTTTTTTCTTCTTTTACCTTAACCATTCCTATACTAACTGTAATACCCCCTTTTTTTATGTTATCACACTGAATCTCATGGATATTACCTATTAACTTTTGAACCCACTCTTCTAGCTTATCTATATATGGAATGTCTAACAGATAAACACAAAACTCATCTCCACCAATTCTCCCCAAATAATCTTTCTTTGTTGTACTTTCCTTAATGACTTCTGAAATCTTATAGATAACTTGATCTCCTATCGTATGTCCATATGTATCATTAATAGATTTAAAATGATCAATATCGAGTAATAATACTACATCATTTTCTTTTTCTTCTTTTTCTAATCGCTCCTGTACGATACGCTCAAACGCAACTTTATTTAAAAATCCAGTAAAAGAATCTAACTCACTTTTTCTCTTAAGCTCTTTATTTTTCCTCTCTATATATTTCCGTTTATATTCTTCTCTCCTTAAATTAATTCTTGATAAAATCCCATTATATTCTTCTTCAATTCTCTGAATTCCACTTTGCCAACTTAAATCTCTATACGTTAATAATTCTTGAAATAATTCTTCTTGCTCACCACTTAATTGATATAACTTTGTTTTCAAAAATGATAATTTTTCTTGATTTTTATAAGAACGACTATTTTCAATCTGTACTTCCATAATCTGAATACTTTTTTTACTTATTTCTATATTTTTTATTTCAAGACAATAGCCAA